>CACGFJ010000016.1 GCA_902572225.1 uncultured Pelagibacteraceae bacterium
GAACTCTAAAAAAGGTTGTTGGGTTAGATGGTTATGGTATCAAGATTATTAAACAAGAAATTATAAAATGAAAAATAAAGTATTAATTATACAAGCAAACTACTATAAAGATATTTCAACTGCTCTCCTTAAAAGTGCTACGAATGAACTAAAAAATTTTGCAAAGATTAATGTAATCTCTGTTCCAGGTGTATTTGAGATACCTGTAGTTATTTCTAAAAATTTAAAAAAATACGATGGTTTTGTAGCACTTGGATGTGTAATTAAAGGTCAAACGCCTCATTTTGATTTTATATCTAAATCAACGACTGATGCAATTATGAATATATCTGTAGACTCAAAAAAACCTGTTGGTAATGGAATAATTACTTGTTTAAATAAAAATCAAGCTATAGCACGTGGCAAAAAGGGTAGAGAAGCAGCCAACGCAGTAAAAACAATATTATCCTTATAGAATGTCACTTCATTTTAGTAAAAAAAATAATCCAAGAGTTATTATAATACAGAAGCTTTACAGCAAGTATTATAACAATGAAGTAGAATTAAATTTTCCAAAACATCGTTTCAAAAAATTTATAAAAGATGTAGTCAACGGTACAATTGAAAGAGATGACGTAATTCATGAGGAAATTATAAATCATCTAAACGAAGATTTAAAAATATCAAACCTAGATAAAGTTTTTCAAGTAATAATAAAAAGTGCGATTTTTGAATTAATGTACAAACCAAAAATATCTTCTAAGATAATTATTAAAGAATACCTTAATGCCTCTAATTTCTTTATCGATTTATCACAAACAAAATACTTAAATGCTTTGCTTGATAAAATTTCAAAGAAATTAAGAAACTGATGAATGAAGATCTCTTAATAAATAATTATTTAAAAAAATTATCTAAAAATAATCCATCTTCGCTTTATTTAAGTGATGATGTTTTTTTTGATAAAACTAAAAAATTAGTTATTTCTGTTGATACTTATAATGAGGGTATACACTTTTTAAATTTTAATAAACCAGATCTTGTTATAAGGAAAATAATAAGATCATCTATATCAGATATTTATGCTAAAGGGGTAAAGCCAAATTATTTCTTTTTAGCTGGCTCAGGTAACAAAAAACATTTTACAAAAAAAAATATGTCATTAATTAACAAATCTATATCAAATGAACAAAATAGATTTAATATAAAATTATCAGGTGGTGATACTACATCCTCAAAAAATCTAAGTTTTACAATTGTGTCTTTAGGATATTCAAATAAAATTGTTTATAGAAATAAAGCAAAAATTGGAGATGATATTTATTTAACTGGTAACGTAGGTGATAGTCACATTGGTTTGCAAGCTTTAAAAAAAAAAATCAATTTAAACTCAATTCAAAAAAAATATTTTATTGATAAATATTATTCACCTAATTTACCTATAAAGCTTAGTACATATCTTTATAAAATTGCAAACTGCTCAATGGATGTCTCAGATGGATTGGTAATTGATCTGAATAAATTAATAAATAAACAAAAACTTGGTTATTTAATTGATATAGATAAGATCCCGATATCAAATCATTTAAAACAATTAATTAAACACAAAAAACTGAAGACATTAGACTATTTATTCAATGGTGATGACTATCAAATCTTATTTACAGCTTCTAAGTCAAAGAGAAAATACATAAAAACTTTATCTTCTAAAATGAATCAAAAAATTTCTATTATTGGGCAAATTAATACTAAATCAAAAAATTACCTATTAGATAACAGGAAAATTCCAATAAAATACCTTAAATACCAGGGTTATTCTCATATATTCTAATAAGTTAAATATTGCCTTTTATAATCTTTTTTGTAATGTCCGCATTTTAAAAAATAACTAAAACACTTATTTAAGGAACTATATGTCTGTCGATACCATTTTATTATACACAATTTTTGCTGGTATATTATCCATTGTATATGGATTTGTAACAGGATCTTCAATTTTGAATGCAAGCGCGGGTAATGCAAAAATGCAAGAAATTGCTTCTGCTATTCAAATTGGGGCAAAAGCTTATTTAAACAGACAATATAAAACTATCGCTATCGTTGGTGTTGTAGTTTTAGTCGTCATTAGTTTTGCTTTTTCATTATTAGTTGGAATTGGATATTTAATTGGTGCTGCATTGTCAGGTATAGCTGGATACGTTGGAATGTTAGTATCTGTTCAAGCAAATGTCCGTACAGCAGAAGCATCTAGAAAAGGTTTATCTCAAGGTCTTTCAATAGCATTTAAATCTGGAGCAATCACAGGAATGCTAGTTGCTGGTTTAGCTTTATTAGCTATAGCTGTTTATTATTATATTTTATTATCAGCTGGTGTCGATGAAAGAGAAATTGTAAATGCACTAGTGGCCTTAGGTTTTGGTGCTTCTTTAATATCTATTTTTGCTAGATTAGGCGGTGGAATTTTTACAAAAGGAGCTGATGTTGGTGCAGATTTAGTTGGAAAAGTAGAGGCAGGTATTCCAGAAGATGATCCTAGAAATCCAGCTGTAATAGCAGATAATGTTGGTGATAATGTAGGAGATTGCGCAGGTATGGCAGCTGATCTTTTCGAAACATATGCAGTAACGATTGTTGCAACTATGGTTCTTTCATCAATATTCTTTGTGTCAGATTTAAATATGATGGTTTACCCATTAAGTATTGGTGCAGCTTGTATCTTAACATCAATTGTTGGTACTTTTTTTGTAAAACTCGGACAATCAAAAAATATAATGAATGCATTATATAAAGGTTTTGTTGCTACAGCTATTTTATCCTTAATTATTTTATATCCCATAACAGATTATGTTATTGGGTTAGACACAAACTATTCTGTAAATGGAGTTTCATTTAATGGTATGAGCTTATATTATTGTGGTGTTATTGGTTTAATTATAACTGGGTTGTTAATATGGATAACTGAATATTACACTGGAACTGATTATAGACCTGTAAAAAGTGTTGCAGAGTCATCCACCACAGGGCATGGTACTAATGTAATTCAAGGTTTAGCTATATCAATGGAAGCGACAGCAATTCCTGCGATAATAATTGTAGCAGGAATTTTATTAACTAATTCAATTGCTGGTTTGTTTGGTATTGCTATTGCTGTAACAACTATGCTTGCATTGGCTGGTATGGTTGTAGCTCTTGATGCATATGGTCCCGTAACAGATAATGCTGGTGGAATTGCTGAGATGTCAAATCTTCCAAAAAATGTAAGAAAAACTACGGATGCCTTAGATGCTGTTGGAAATACAACAAAAGCAGTTACAAAAGGTTATGCAATAGGTTCAGCTGGATTAGGAGCATTAGTTTTGTTTGCTGCATATACTGAAGATATTAAACATTTCTCAAAAGAGGCAGGATCAAAATTAGAGGGAATTGTTGTTACTTTTGATTTATCAAATCCATTTGTAGTAGTTGGTTTATTAATTGGAGGAATGTTACCATATCTTTTTGGATCTATGGGAATGCAAGCTGTTGGTAGAGCAGGTGGTGCTGTTGTAATTGAAGTTAGAAGGCAATTTAAAAAAATTCCAGGTATTATGAAACGAAAAGCAAAACCTGATTACGGAAAGCTTGTAGATTTACTTACAAAAGCCGCAATAAAAGAAATGGTTATTCCATCCTTATTACCTGTTCTTTCGCCAATTGTTTTATATTTAATTATTTTGCCTATTGGTGGTCAAGTAGCAGCTTTATCTTCTGTTGGCGCTATGCTTCTTGGTGTAATAATAACAGGATTATTCGTTGCAGTTTCTATGACTGCTGGTGGAGGTGCATGGGATAATGCGAAAAAATACATTGAAGATGGTAAATTTGGTGGAAAAGGTTCTGAGGCACATAAGGCAGCTGTTACAGGAGATACAGTAGGAGACCCTTATAAGGACACAGCAGGCCCAGCTGTAAATCCAATGATTAAGATAACGAATATTGTTGCTTTATTACTATTAGCAGTAATAGCAGGGTAGTTATTTTTTTCTATTTCTGGTAGGAGCGTTAATTTTTTCTCTTAAACTAGAAAAAACATTATACATAAGGTTTTCTTTTTTGAATGCCTTGGTTGTTGTTTTTTTAAAATACTTTAAATCATTCATATCATTTAGATTTAAAATTTTTTTTTCTTCTAGAATTCCAAATTTATTTAATTTTACAATTAAAACATTATTTATTGATATCTTCTGAGCACCTAATTTAAATAGACTTTGATTTGTTTTAAGCCTCTCAAAGTAAAACCATTTATTCTCATCAAAATCACTTATTGAAGAAGGTGGACCTATTAAATCTACTAAATCATTTTTATTTGTTTTATTTATATGGATTTTTTCATATTTAATTTCTAGAGATTTCGCTCCGTGATAATTTGATACTTTATTTCCAGTACAGTTAATTATAAATATGAATATTAAAAAATAAATATATTTCATGAGTGATTTTAACCTTAATATTTACAATAATTTAATTAAACTAACCAGAAATAAAAATTTATATAATAGTAGTAAACAGGATACTTTTTATGATCGAATGATTATTTTTTTTTTTCATTTTGCTTTTCTTTTAAAGATTTACAAAGATCAAGAGACAAAAAAAAACTTACAAAAATTCTTTGATTTTACAGTGAGACAAATTGAATTATCTATAAGAGAAATTGGATATGGTGATGCAACGATTAATAAAAAAATGAAAGATTATATAAATATATTATATTCAATAATTGATAAAATTGATAATTGGGAGTTTAAAGAAAAAGATGAAAAGATTAAAATATTCAAAAATTACTTAAATGATATAGATAATTACGAATATTATCTTAATTACTTTGAAAAATACGCTTCTTTTTTGTCAAAAAACACTTTCAAAAATCTCACAAAAGATATAATAACCATTTAAATTTATATTATGGCTGTACCAAAACGTAAAACAACCAAATCAAGAGCTGGCAAAAGAAGATCTCATATGAGGATAAGCCAGAAAAATATTATAGAGGATAAAAAATCTGGTGAATATAGATTGTCTCATCATTTAGATCCTAAAACTGGTTTCTATAAAGGTAGACAAGTTTTAGAACCTAAAGAATAACTATTTTATGATCAACCCAATCAAAATTGCAGTTGATGCAATGGGTGGCGATAATTCTCCCGAAAAGACTTTAAATGGAATTAAAATCCATAATTCTTATTCAAATAACGTGTTTTATAATATTTTTGGCAATGGCAATTTAATTGAACCAATTTTAAAAAAATCTAAAATATCACCTGAAAATTATAATATTTTCCATACTGACAAATTTATTAAGGATAGCGATAGCCCACTTTCTGCTGCTAAAAAAGGAAAAGATACAAGCATGTGGCTTTCAATAGAAAGTTTAAAAAAAAATGACTCTGATGCAATTGTCTCAGCTGGTAATACTGGAGCTTTATTTGTTATTGCTAAATTAAATTTAAAAATGATTGAGAAGATTGAAAAACCAGCTTTATCAGCACTTTGGCCAAATAAAAAAGGGATGAACATTGTTTTAGATTTAGGTGCTAATATTGAATGTAATGAAAAAAATTTAATAGATTTTAGCTTTATGGGTTCAGCACTCTATAAATCACTATTTGACAACGATGATGCTAAGGTTGCTTTACTAAATATTGGATCAGAAGAATTAAAAGGAAATAATATAATTAAAAATACCTACCAATTGCTAAATGAAAATAAAAATTCACTATTTGAATTTAAAGGTTATATAGAAGGCAACCATATTATGGATGGTGAAGTCAATGTAATAGTAACAGACGGTTTTACGGGGAATGTTGCATTAAAAACTGCAGAAGGGACAGCAAATTTTATCACATCAGAACTTAGGCAAGCTTTAAATTCATCATTACTTGGTAAATTATCTGCATTTCTTAACATAAGAAATTTAAAAAAATTTAAAAATAAGTTAGATCCGAGATTATATAATGGAGCAATTTTATTGGGTTTAGATAAACCTGTTATCAAAAGTCATGGATCAACTGATGAAATTGGATTTGCTAATTCTTTAAAAGTTTGTGAAAAAATTATAAAAGGTAAATTAATAGAAAAGATAAAAAAAAATATTATTTAATGAGGATTAATTTAACAAAAAAAGAAATAATTAATTCTATATATATGCAATTAGGATTTTCAAAAAAAATTTCAGAAAATTTACTTGAGGACTTATTATCTTTAATTTTAGAAGAACTTATAAATAAAAAAAAAGTTAAAATAGCTAAATTTGGTACATTTATTTTAAGACATAAAAAAAGTAGAGTAGGTAGAAATCCAAAAACATTAGAAAAGAAAATAATATCAGAGAGAAATGTTATATTATTTAAACCATCCAATGTTTTTAAAAAATACATTAACCAGAATGAATGAATACAAAAAAATATAAATCAATAAGTGAGGTTGCCAAAATATTAAATTTATTTGATAAAAAAACAGGCAAACTTAATACTCACACTTTACGTTTTTGGGAAAAAGAATTCAAAGAAATAAAACCTTATGTTTTTGCTGGCAATAGGAGGTACTATGACGATAAATTAATTGAGCTTTTAAAAAAAATTCAATTTCTTTTAAAAAATAAGGGTATGACAATAAAAGGTGTAAAAAAACAACTTCATCACAATGATTCTAATCTTGACGAACCTAATAATAAAACTATAAACAGAAATCTTATAAAGACAAAAATAAATAAAATATCAAGTTTAATTAAAAATATAAAAAAAAATGGCTAAAAAAACTCATATAAAGGTAAGACTTGTCCCAGAAGAAAAGCCAGACAGTTCTTTTTTTTATTATGTCAAAAAACCAGCTGGTGGTGAGAAAGCTAAAGTAAAATTAAAAGCAAAAAAATATAATCCTGCAACAAGAAAGCATGAAGTTTTTATAGAAAAAAAACTTCCACCGCATAGCAAATAATTATTTTTTTTTAAAATTTCTTTTCTCGAAATCGATATAAGACAGAATCATATTTTTCCAAATTTTATGTGTAATCTTTGGATCAATATTATTTTTAATTGACTTTTTTTTTATATTCCTAAGAATTATTGATATTCGTTTCTTATCTACAATTTCATTTTTATATGTTTTAAGTTTTAAAACTTTTTTAACAATATTAGTTCTTATTTTTATTATTTTAATTAGTTTATTATCAAGAATATCTAATTCTTTTCTAAGTATATTTAATTTTTTTTTTTTATCAGGCGACATTTGATCAATTGGAATTATTAATAAATATTATATTTAAACAACTATGTACACTGAAATTAATAGAAAATACAAAACATACTTATTGTATTGGTTAATATTAATGTTTTTTTTAGTATCAGCAATGATAGTTGTTGGAGGTTTAACTAGATTAACAGACTCTGGTCTATCAATTACTGAATGGGAATTTTTTAAAGGTTTTTTACCGCCGTTCAATAATGATTCTTGGATTGCGTATTTTAATTCTTACAAACAGATACCTGAATATAAGTTACAAAACTATTCAATGACGTTAAGTGAATTTAAAATCATTTTTTGGTGGGAGTGGGCGCATAGATTTCTTGGACGGATGATAGGTTTGATTTTTTTAATTCCATTAATATTTTTCAGTTTTAAAATAGGTTTTAAAAAGCTTTATAATTTTTATTTTATATTTTCTTTAATTTGTTTCCAAGGTTTTTTAGGATGGTACATGGTTCAAAGCGGTCTTATTAATAATGTTGATGTAAGTCATTTTAGATTGTCAATACATTTATTATTTGCATTCATAATTCTGTCATTAATTTACTGGAATTATCTAAATCTTATTAGTCCAAAAATAAAAGATAAAAAAATTACAAATTTTTTACCTGAAACCTTTATAATTTTGATTTTTTTACAAATTGTTGTTGGTGCATTTGTTTCTGGAATGGATGCAGGAAAAATATACAACACATGGCCATTAATGGGCAATTCTTATTTTCCAGATGATAATAATTTCCTAAATTTATTTAAGCTCTCAGCTTTGAGCGACCCTTCATTGGTGCAATATTTACATAGAAATTTAGCTTACATTATTTTGTTAATATATTTAATTATATGTTTTTATATATATAAAAAAAAAATTCTCTTTTTGTTTAAACCTATAAAAATTTTGGGTCTGTTTATTTTGTTACAAATTGCATTGGGAATCCTTACTGTATTGTCAGGTGCAAGTTTAATTACAGCTTCGTTACATCAGTTTAGTTCAATTTTGTTAATTACATCTTCTTTATATTTTTTATATAAGAATAATTATAACTGATTATTTCTTTTCTATTACAAATAATTCATTGTTAAAATATAATCCTTTATTCTTATTAACTATATCTTTAACAACTTTTTGGTAATATTTTTTTCTTTCTGCACTCATTATTTGCTCATCAGATATTTGGTTAACATATACTGCAGCATTCCAAGCTGAAAATATTAATGATGTAGCAATACCTCCACTAATTTCATTTGGTAATGCTCTCAAAACATATTTAATTGTTTGTTTTTTATTAAATTTTAATTTTTTTAAAATATCTTTTTCAGTATTATTTTTTATATATTTAATTATTGATCCGTATAGTGATGGAAATGGTTTTTCTTTTGGCCAGATTTTCTTAATAATTTTGTTTCCAGGATCATTTCCACATGCATGAACTACAACTAATTTACCTTTCTTATCTAATGATTTTATCATTGGATCAATGACATATTTAACTTTTTTCTCTGCAGATATTCTTGATCTATATGGTTGTGATGCAATGATTAAGTCGTAACTATTTTTCCCATTATTTTTTTTTGGAATAACATTTTTTAAAGAAAATTCTTGATCTTTTCGGTAAATTACAATTACAGATGGCTCTTTGTAAGTAGGGTTTCCATTTCTGGGATTTCTTTCAATTTGCCATTTTTTATTTAAAAATTCTTGATTTAGTCTCCTTAATTGATTTGAAAAATCGAGTGAAGAATTCCCTTTAAGTTTAACTATTTTCCAATTTAATTTTTTTTGTTTATTTTTATCATTCGATTTTAGAGATGTTGATTCTACGTAATTCAGATTTGAAATAACAAATACTGTATTTTTATGTTCCACAAACCTATCTGGAAGTTTTTCAAGTCCTAATCTAACATCTTCCATGCTTATCTCTTTTGTGCTTACCAATAGAGGAATATGAGGCATTTTCTGATGACATTGCCTCATTACGCTCATTAATAATGATCCATCACCCATACCTGCATCAAAAATTTTTAATGCAGGAAATTTTGGTTTTAATTTTTGTACAATAGGTTTTAAAGCATCCGCAATCTTATTCTTTTCATTAGTTGTTGTAACAAAAAGTAAATATTTTTGTCTGTTATCAAAAAATCTAAAATTTTTTTTCATAAACGCTAATATGTAATTATTTATTTGCCGGATAATTTGTTGTTATGAATTTCTTTAAAACATTTAATACTCGATCTGCTTCCTCTAATAACATCATATGCCCACAATTATCGATTATGTCTATTTGACTTCCTTCAATTAAACTAGCTAGTTTTTTCCCTTCTTTAACAGGACACATCTTATCGTCTGTAGCAAGTATAGAGAGGGTGGGTATTTTAATTTGTTTAGCAGCTTCAAAACCATTTTTGTAATTATCACATGCTCTAAAGTCTACACCGAGGGTATTTTTTATTGTTCTTGTTTTAGCTAACATAGAACCGGTATTAATATGATATAAACCAGGTACAGGGTGACCACCAAAGTGACCAGCTGGACCATGAGCCCAGTCCATCATTAATTCAACCGCTTTAGGATCATTATTTTCAGCCAAAGATAATAATTCAGGGTTCATCGGAATTGCACCAGCGCCACCCATTAAACTTAATGTTTTAATTTTATCAGGATTCCTTGCTGTACACTCCACAGTAACTAAACAACCTTGAGAATGACCAACTAAAGAAGCTTCCTTGTATCCAACTGCATCAATAACATCACTAACCCAATCAGCCATATTCTCAATTGATTTTAAACTTTCACCTCCAGATAAACCATGACCTGGCATATCTAAAGCTAAAACGCTATATCCATGGAATGCAAAATATCTAGTTTGCAAAACCCACGTCATATGAGTTAGTCCACTACCATGCACAAATATTATTAATGGCTTATTTTTATCAAAAGGTCTACCTCCCGTAGAAGCATAAACCTCGTTATTATTTACCTGAAACTTCATTGATTGGATACGAGTCTAGGTTTCCTAGCTGCTCTAAATCCATTTTCAAAGTCATTTTTAATATCATCTATATCTTCAATACCAACTGATAATCTGATCATATCATGAGATAAACCCGCAAATTTTAATGTAGCTTCATCCATTTGAGAATGTGTTGCTGATGCTGGATGAATTACCAATGTACGTGTATCCCCAACATTTGCTAAATGAGAAGCAAGTTTAACGTTATTAATAAATGCTTCACCTGCAGCTTTTCCTCCTTTAATACCAAACGCAATCATTGATCCTTTGCCATTTGGTAACAATTTGTTCGCTAAATCATGATCGGGATGATCTGGTACACTTGGATGTGAAACCCAAGCAACACTTTCATGACCTAATAAATACTCGACCATTTTTTCAGCATTCTCACAATGCTTTTTCATTCTGACAGAAAGTGTCTCTATACCTTGTAACACATTCCATGCATTTTGAGGGCTTAGACAAGGACCAAAATCTCTCATTCCTTCCGCTCTAGCTTTCATAGTAAATGCTGTTGGTCCAAATTCTTCAGCAAAAGATAATCCATGATAACCTTCATATGGTTGTGTCATTGTTGGAAATTTATCATTTTGCATCCAGTCAAACTTGCCACCTTCAACGATTATTCCAGCCATTGAAGATCCATGACCAGCCATCCATTTAGTAAGTGAATGAACTACAATATCAGCACCGTGTTCTATAGGTTTGCATAAATAAGGTGTTTGATATGTTGCATCTACCATTAAAGGAATACCTGCGTCATGAGCTATTTTTGCAATCTCAGGCATATTCATTATTTCATTTCCTGGATTACCTACAAGTTCTCCAAAAATACCTTTTGTATTTTTTTGAATTGCTTTTTTAAATCCTTCTGTATCTCTTGGTTTTACAAAAGTTGTTTTAATTCCAAATTTTGGAAGTGTTAATCTAAATAAATTTACAGTTCCTCCATAAAGCTGGGATGATACAACTAAATGGTCACCTGCTTCACAAAGAGTCATAACTGCAAGAAATATTGCACTCATACCGGACGATGTAGCAAGTGCAGCTGTTCCACCCTCTAATGAAGCAACTCTCTCTTCTAAAACGGCAACTGTCGGATTTGATATCCTACTATAAATATGTCCACCTCTTTCTAAATTAAATAATGCTGCCGCATGATCTACATCATCAAATAGATATGAAGTTGTTTGGTATATTGGTACTTGTCTCGAACCAGCATTTTTATGAGGTTGATAACCTGCATGTAAACTAAGGGTATCAAATTTATATGTTTTGGGATCCATTCCTTTTTTGTCTGACATTTAGTTGCTCCTGTTTAAATTTCTACAATTTATTATAAACTAATATTATTGCTTATTAATAGCTTATTTATTAGTTAAAACTATCAAAAATGACTTAAGTTCTAACTGTATATCGTTTGACAATATATCGATTTATAAGTATTAATCCCGCAATTATGACTAAATTTCTTAAAAAAGATGACCTTAATAGCAAATGGTTTGAAATTGACGCAACTGGAGCTGTTGTAGGGAGGCTAGCAACCGTTGTATCAAAAATTCTTAGAGGAAAAAATAAAGCAACATTTACTCCTCATATGGATAGTGGAGATTTTGTTGTTGTTAAAAACGTAGATCAATTAAAATTTACAGGAAACAAGTTTTCAAATAAAAAATATTATAGACACACAGGCCATCCTGGTGGAATTAAAGAAACAACACCTGAAATATTACAATCTTCAAAACCAGGTGAGGTTTTAAAGATGGCAGTAAAAAGAATGTTACCTGGCGGTCCTTTAGCTAAAAAACAACTAACCAAACTTAAGGTTTATTCAGGATCAGATCATCCTCACTCAGCACAAAACCCTGAAGTAATAGAGATTGAAAAACTTAATTCAAAAAATATAGTAAGAAATTAAAATGGAAACAAATCAATCAACATCCTCAAAACTAAAATTAGATTTTAAAGATGCGAAATATGCAACAGGTAGAAGAAAGACTTCAATTGCAAAAGTTTGGTTAAAAAAAGGAACTGGTAAAATTTACGTTAATGGTAAAAATCTAGATGATTATTTCACAAG
This sequence comes from uncultured Pelagibacteraceae bacterium, assembly GCA_902572225.1. GTDB lineage: Bacteria > Pseudomonadota > Alphaproteobacteria > Pelagibacterales > Pelagibacteraceae > Pelagibacter. Next base: position 12,346 of record CACGFJ010000016.1, read on the forward strand.
AGCTACTCATAAAATGCAAATACTAAGACCTTTTGAAATTATCAATCAATCTACAGAATACGATGTTAGGTCTCAAGTTGTCGGTGGTGGTCATACAGGTCAAGCGGGAGCATTAGTACATGGTATATCAAGAGCACTATTACAATTTGATGAAAATCTAAAACCAACACTTAGAAAAGAAAAACTTACCACGAGAGATTCTAGATCAGTTGAGAGAAAAAAACCTGGTCGAGCAAAAGCTAGAAGAAGTTATCAGTTTTCTAAAAGATAATATCATTTTAATAAACAACTGTTATATTACAATATGTCTAAGATAAATGCATTAGTTGCTGGAGCTACAGGATACATAGGTATTCAATTGGTTAAATTATTAACTAAACATAAGAGAGTTAAAATTAAATATCTTTGTGGTGATACCTCTGTAGGTAAGAAAATTAGCTCTTATGATAAATATTTTAATAAATATAAACTACCAAATATTGTTAAATTTAATAAAGAGTTATTAAAAAGTGTTGATGTTGTATTTACTGCATTACCCAATGGAGAGGCTCAAAAAATTTCAAAAAATTTAAATAATAAAAATATTTTAATTGATTTGGCAGCAGATTTTAGACTTAAATCAGCCAGTGATTATTTGAAATGGTATAAAATCAAACACAATGCACCTAAATTAATCAAAAAAAGTATTTATTCTTTACCCGAGTTAAATAATCAGAACATTAAAAAATATAAGATAATTTCTTGTCCAGGCTGTTATCCAACATCAATTTTGTTACCCCTAGTACCGTTAATTAATAAAAATATTGTTAAATCAAACAATATCATAATTGACTCTAAATCTGGTTATTCAGGTGCAGGCAGAAATATTCATAAAAAATATAACAACAAATTTTTAAATGAGACATTGAGTGCTTATGGTTTAGCGTTTCACAGACACAATTCAGAAATTGATCAGGAACTAAAAATAAAAACTGGCAAAAAAGTCAAATTTCAATTTACACCTCATCTTTCACCAATGTTTAGAGGAATATTAACTACTATGTATTTAGATCTAAAAAGAAATGATTCTCTTGAAAAAATTTGTTCTTTTCTAAAAAAATATTACAAAAATAATAAATTTATTAAAATTTTGAAACCAAATACTTTTTTAGGAACTAATGAAGTAATAAACACAAATAACTGTCATATTTCTGTGTGTGAGAGCAAATACAAGAAAAAAATTATTATATTGTCAGCAATAGATAATTTGATTAAGGGTGGTAGTGGACAAGCTGTTCAAAATATGAATATTTTATTCGGATATAAGTCTGACGAAGGATTAAATTGATGAAAATATTGATAATTTTATTAATTTTTTTATTTTTAAATAATTGTTCTAATCAAAACTTTGGTTCTATTTTAAAGAAAAAAAATGATGATATAGTTCAAAAGCCAAATTTAGACATTGATAAAGATATTTCTTTTGAAGATTTTAAAAATAAAATTATTAATTATGGAAAAAATAGTAGTTTTCCAAGTTTAGATGATTGATATGACTAAAAAGCTTAATATAGCAATTGTTGGATTAGGGCAGATTGGTAATTACCTTTATAATGAACTTAATACAAAAAAAAAAGATATTTTAAAAAAAACAGGAAAATTTATCTCCATTTCAGCAATATCTGCTAAGAATATTAATAAAAAAAGAAAATTTAAAATTAATAAAAAAATTTTCTACAAAGATCCTTTTAAAATTTTTAAAAGTAATAAAATTGATATTTTAATTGAAGCTATTGGTCAGTCTGATGGTATATCAAAAAAAATTGTAGAATTTGCACTTAAGAATAAAATTCATGTTGTAACTCCTAATAAGGCATTAATTTCTAAACACGGTAATAACCTTTCTAAACTTGCTGAAAAAAATAAAGTTAATTTAGAATTTGAAGCGTCAGTAGGAGGTGGCATCCCTGTATTAAGAACTATTAAAGAAGGACTAGCTACTAATAAGATAAGTAAAGTATATGGAATATTAAATGGCACTTGTAATTATATATTATCTGAAATGGAAGAAACTAAGTCTGGCTTTTCAACTGTATTAAAAAAAGCTCAACTATTAGGTTATGCTGAACCAGGTAATCCAAAATTAGATTTAAATGGTTACGATGCTTTAGCTAAAGTTAAAATTCTTTCTGCTTTAGCATTTAACAATAAAGTATCAAATTCAAAATGTTTAATGGAGGGTATTGAAAATATAGAATACAAGGATTTAGAAATTGCAAATCAATTAAATTATAAAATTAAACTATTGGGAATAACCGAAATTGTTAATAATAAATTATTTGAAAGAGTTCATCCGTGTTTAATTAAAAAAAATACTTATATCGCAAATGTTAATGGTGTTATGAATGCTGTTATAATAGAAGGTAATCCAGTAGGGGAGAGTGTTTTGCAAGGAGAGGGTGCAGGACCCGGACCAACATCATCTGCTTTGATGTCTGATCTTTTGTCAATTTTACGTGGAAATATCAAGTATCCATTTGGGATCTCCGACAATAAAAGAAAATCTCCTTCAATATATAATACTGATAATTATTCAAATGCTTTATATATTAGGCTTGAAGTTAAAGATAAACCGGGTGTTCTATCTGAAATCACAAAAAAATTTGCTAAACACAAAATTTCTGTTCAAAGATTAATACAAATACCAAATAATAAGAACAAAACTGCTTCTATTGTGATTATAACTCACAAATCCTTGGAAAAGGATTATCAGAAATGTATTAAATCCTTTAAATCAAATAAAAATATTATTAAAAACCCTGTATTATTAAGACTTTTTTAATGGAACTTTATTTAAAGCTCTTTGAAGTTCTATTCCCTGTATTTTTTATTGTCGGAATTGGTTTTTTATTAGGGAAAAAAAATCCAAATTTCGATACTTCTTTTATAACATCTTATGCTGGAAATTTTGGAACTCCAGCTTTAGTAATCTTCTCTCTTACATCTACAGGTGTTACTTTTGATATATTTGCAGAATATTTTATTTACGCATTAATATTACTGTCGTCATTTGCTTTAATTGGTCTTGTTTTTTTAATTCTTATGAAAAAGGATTATATTAGAGAATTACCAACGTTTTTTTTACCTAATACAGGTAATATGGGTATACCAATATGTCTTTTTGCTTATGGTAAATTGGGAATGGGTGTAGCTGCAGCTATATCATCTTTGGTAATACTCTTACATTTTACTGCTAATATATTTCTTGCAAAACGAAAATTTGATTTTTCAATTATCGCAAAAAGCCCTTCCTTCTATACAATTATTTTGACAGTTATCTTTTTATACTACGGTAAAGAGATGCCAGTTTTTGTTATTAATACAACAATGCTTTTATCTTATGCAATGATTGTTATGATTTTAATGTCTTTAGGTATTGCCTTAACCCAAATGAAAGTATTTTCTTTGAGAGATTCAATTATAACATCAATTGGTAGAGTAATTCTTGGTCCAATTGTAGGTTTTTTTATTATAAAATTTTTTAATTTATCTGGTTTTGCAGCTGGAGTTTTATTAATTCAATCCTCTATGCCTAGTGCAATATTATGTTATTTGGTTGCTTCAATGTATTCACCAAAAAAAAATGTAGATAATATTTCTAGTACAATTGTTGTTTCTACTTTAATGTCATTGGTTACAGTGCCAATTACAGTATTTATTGCCCTTAAATATTTTGCTTAAATGAAAGCAATTTTTTTAAATTTATCCGCATGGATGGTTTTGCCTTTTATGGATGCAATTGCAAAATACTTATCTTCGGATTTATCTTTCTTTCAAATAACTTGGGCTAGATATTTTTTTACAGTTGTTTTCACAACTTTTTTTATGTTTTTATTTTTTAGGGAACAATTAAAGTTTTCTCAAAATATCAAATTACAAATAATTAGAGGTTTGTCCTTATTTTTTGCAAATATTTGTTTTTTTTACTCCATTTCTGTAATCTCAATGGCAAAAGCGTTAACATTGGCGTTTGTAGCTCCATTGTTCACAACTGCTCTTTCTCCAATCTTACTTAACGAAAAAGTCGGATATAGAAGGTGGTCTGCTGTATTAGTCGGTTTTTTTGGTATTTTAGTTGTCATAAGACCTGGAATTATCGATATTAATCTTGCTAGCATAGCAGCTGTTGGAACAGGCTGTTTTTACGGCTTTTATCTAATAATAACTAGAAAATTACATTCAACAGATAGTCCTTTACTCACATTGCTGATTACGGGCGTAGTAGGGGCCATTATCGCATCTTTTTTTGTTCCTATTGTTTGGATTAATCCTACTCCAATTCAATGGTCTTGGATGGCTCTGATGGGTATATTTGCCTGTTTAGGCCACATATTAATCATTTTGTCTCTTCGTTACGCTGATGCTTCAAAATTAGCACCATTTGGTTATTTTGAAATAGTTACCAACCTCATTTTAGGATATTATGTGTTTTCGGATTTTCCAGATAAATATACATTTATTGGTCTTTTTATAATTGTTTCATCTGGGTTATATGTTCTTAAAAGAGAATATTATCATAAATATAAGTAAATATATATGTACTATATATAAATGTAATACTTTAATTAATATATGTAAAATATTGTATTTATTATATTTTATATAATATGTAAACTATAGTCAAGCTAGTATAAAATACTACATAATGTATTAAAAATTATAAAATCTTCAACTAAATATGTCCTGGTAATTAAAACTAATCAATAAATATGGAGTTTTTTATATTATAAAAATAGATAATGAAATTGGATTATGAGATAGGGGAGAATATTCAATAAAATCAACAATTATGATGAAATTTTAGAACAAATTTAATGATAATAAAAACCTAGTTTTATTTTGATATGGGAATTTCTTAATATTAATTGATATAAATATGCAAAAAAAATAATAATTTTCTTAATAATTACGGAAGTAATGCAATTTAAGAATATAGCGTTTAATGCCCCAAATATAGGCCAAATTTAGAGATTTCATTTTATAAGCTGCAACTAATAGGGGAAATTAAAATTGTAATACTAAATATTGTTAAATTTAAAAAAAACGTTGGTATTGCTATCATTTAGAGCAAAATTCCCTCAGATTTAAGAAGTTTTTTCTTGGTTTTTATACCACCTTTTCCAGAATATCCTCCAAGAGATCCATCAGACCTGATTACTCTATGGCAAGGTATTTTAGGAGCATATGGGTTTTTTCCAATAGCATTAGCTACAGCTCTAACAGCTTTAGGCTTGTTAATACCCTTTGCGACGTCAGAATAGGTTAAAACACTACCTTTTTTAATTGTTTTTAAATATTTCCAGACTTTAATTTGAAATTTAGTACCTTTAAGGATCATTTAAAGTAAAAAAACCCTGTATCTCTGCACCTTTTCAGGTACAAAGATCAGTAGTTTTTTGGCACGTCGTTGTATGCGCTACCGCCATGCCTTCCACCCCGCAATTTTAGCGCTACTCTGCGTGGTTTTCTGCCCTCTGGGCTTGAATCTCTCGATTTTTCCCCAGATGGTCAGTTAAGAGTTGCCTCTTAATTCATTTAAGACACTATCATAGTGCAAATATGATTAGTATCACTTTATAGTTGATTATTAAGGGTTTTTAACAGCTGTGAATAGCGTTAACAAACTATCTGGGACCAACGAAAATTAGAATAAAATAAGATAAATAAAAAATTATTGTTAAAACTGATAAGAAATATACTTCTAATGATTTTCCGTTTTTTTTGTAAACCAAATAACTCAGTATAGTTAAACCTAAAGATATAATTAAAAAATAGCTTGTAGGAATTTCACCATCTATAGTCATAAACTTTAGTTTTAATTCATTTGACATTTAAAATCACTTGATATATTACTAATGATAATTAATTGTTATCAATAGTAATTATATGAATGAACTGACAACAGACCTAAAATCGCTTCATGAAGCAACTTTAAATAACCTTAAAATCTCAAAGTCAAATAACACTCTAAGAGCTTATAAATCTGACTTTAAAGACTTCGGAGCTTTTTGTGCAAAGCATGGATTAAATTCATTACCAACAGAACCAAAAATAGTTTCCCTATACCTGACCCATCTCTCTAAAAACTCAAAAATAAGCACTTTAAGACGAAGATTAGTATCAATAAGCATGGTTCATAGGCTAAAAGGGCATTATCTAGACACAAAACATCCAATCATTGTTGAAAATTTAATGGGAATTAGAAGGGTCAAAGGAAGTATTCAAAAAGGTAAAAAACCTATATTAATCAATCATTTAAAATCAATTATTAATGTAATAAATGAACAAAAAACTGAGGAAATAAAAAAACTTAGAGATAAATCAATAATCTTAATTGGCTTTGGAGGAGGTTTTAGAAGAACAGAGATCATTTCAATTGATTATGAGGATTTAGAATTTGTTCCTGACGGTTTAAAAATCACTGTTAAAAGATCAAAAACTGACCAATTCGGAGAAGGAATGACTAAGGGACTGCCCTACTTCGAAAATGAAATTTACTGTCCTGTTACAAATCTAAAAAAATGGTTAGAAATTTCTAAAATTAAGTCTGGACCTATTTTTATAAGATTTTCTAAAGGTTTATCATTAACAAACAAAAGATTAACTGACCAATCTGTAGTTTTATTAATGAAAGAGTATTTAAAGTTAGCAGGTATCGAAAATAAAAATTTTGCAGGTCATAGTTTAAGGTCGGGTTTTGCAACAGTAGCTGCTGATTCAGGTGCTGACGAGCGAAGCATAATGGCTATGACAGGTCATAAAACAACACAAATGGTTAGAAGATATATTAGAGAGGCAAATATATTTAAAAATAATGCATTAAATAAAATTAAAATATAATAATCTTAAATTACCCTATCTCTGTATTTATCAATTTTTTTCGAAATATATTTATTCGTTAAGTAAAAATGTTTATAAATCCTTTTTTGTAATGATTTTTTTAAAGACTCATTTTTAATAAGTTTTTCGATTGAATTTTCAATATTTTTAACCGTTAAGGACTTTATTTTCATAGCTTTTGGAGATGCCTCACTAAGCCCACCTTTATCTGTAATAATTACAGCACATCCTGCACTTGAAGCTTCTAAAGCAGTTCTACCAAAGGGTTCGTCCCATCGAGAGCAAACAACTGAAATATCTGATTTTACAAACCATTTTGTAACAGCATTATATTTTTGAAAACCTAAAATTTTCAAAT
>CACGFJ010000017.1 GCA_902572225.1 uncultured Pelagibacteraceae bacterium
TTAAACGAATCAAAAAGATTCGAAATTAAAAAAGGGAGCTAAAGATGGCTAAAAGAAGAAAAAAAGCTGCTAAAAAGAAAACTAAGAAAAAAGCTAAGAAAAAAGCTAAGAAAAGAAGAAGAAAATAGTTTAGTATTCTTTTTAACAAACGCTTCTCATGGCGCTTGCGTGGGAAGCGTTTTTTTTATTTGGTTATTTCTTCGGAGATTTCTTCTTCAACAGGTTTGTCTTCAACTTTCTGGACTTGCTTCTCTAAATTTCTTTTCAATGCCTTATCCAATTTTTTTTGGGTATCTTCAAAACTTAGATTTAGTATAATTTGAAATTCACTTAATATTCTATCGTATGCTTTTTCAAAAAGTTGTCTTTCACTGTAAGATTGATCTACCATGATATCATCTCCTTTATTAAGATCTCTTACTACTTCAGCCAACTCATATATTTTACCAGAAGAAATTTTTGCTTCATATTCCTGAGCTCTCCTGCTCCACATACTTCTTTTAATTTTTGGTTTGCTTTTCAAAATACTAACACATTTATTTACCTGATTTATTGTTGCTAAAGGCCTTAAATGTGATTGTTTGTTTACAGGCACCATACCGTTTGCTTTATCTTTTTCGAATTTTAAAACGTAGGTCTCAATATCAATCCCACCAATATTCATTTTTTTAAATTCAGTTATTTGCCCTACTCCATGTTTTGGATAAACTACATAATCTTTAATTTTATATTCTTTTTTTTCTGTATCTTGTTTTTTTACTTTTTTTATTTCAGGTTTTTGCTCATTATTTTTTGGTATACGAAGTAAATTTGAATTTGTTTCTGAATTCTCTTTTTTTTCAACTTTTAAATTTTTTGTTTTTGTTAAAGATTTAGATATTTTTTTTTGGGATTTACTTTTTTTAGGTTTAACTTTATTTAATTTAGCACCAACCTTCACCTTCTTAGGTTTACTGACTGATTTTATTTTTTTCTTACTAACTTTTTTTTTTGTCTTAAATGTTTTCTTCAAAGTATTTATCAAACTTATTTTCTTCATGTTCATATTTTTCGTGATCTGGAAGTGGATTTTTTTTTTCTGTTATATTTGGCCAGATTTCTGAGTATTTAGTGTTTAGATCTAACCATTTTTCACTTCCAGCTTCCGTATCTGAAACTATAGCATCAATCGGACACTCAGGTTCACAAACGCCACAATCTATACACTCCTCTGGTTTAATTACAAGCATATTTTTACCTTCATAAAAACAATCAACTGGGCAAACATCAACGCACGTTGTATGTTTACATTTTATGCATTTGTCATTCACAAGATAAGTCATGCTTTAGATTTGGTTTTCTCTTTTAAATCTCCAACTACTTTAGGATCAAGGTATAATAATCCAGCAATTCTTCTCATTAAGTTTGTTTCGTAAATATCTGCATTTTCATCTGAATAAATTATCTTCCATAGTGCCTCTATCACTATTTTTTTTTCATCAAGGTTTTTGTTTTTTACCTCTTTGGTAAATTCTAGGATTTGATTTGAGTCTTTTTCTTTTAATTCAGCATCTTTTATTATTTGATCTAAGTTTTTGTCATCAGCACCCATTTCAATTAAAGCCTTTTTAATTATGCTTCTTTCTTTTTCAGTAAAATTTTCATCTATTTTCGCCGAGTGTATTAGAAGGGCAGCAACACTAGTTAAAGATAAATGATTTTCATCATTTTTATCTTCTTTATCTTTTTTGAATAAACTAAACATTACTTTAAGTTTAATTGGTTTAATACACTGAATGGATTATTGGAATAGTCCTTTTTGTCATATTTTTTAATAATTTTCTTTTTTGTTGGAAGATATTTTATAAAAAATTCATTTTCTTTTTCATAAACTTTGTAATCCATTTTTCTTAACAGTCTTATAAAATTTTCCTTAGAACAACCTAATAAATTTAACATCTCAGGTATAACTTTTAATTCTTTTTTTTCATTTTTTTCAGAATTAAATATTAATAAGAATAATCTTTCGAGAATATCTATTCTTACATAAATATCATCAAATTTTTCAAAACCACACAGCAACATAAAATCTTTATTTGCAGATTTTTTATTATTAAGAAAGTTTAATCCAAAAGTTGGCGGTGATAAATCTAAAAATTTTTTATTGTAACTTTTCCATAATAATATCCTCAAAGAAACTGTGCTTGGTTTAAATAACTTAAATAAAAAAACGTGGTATCTTCCAAATTTTACACCTAGTTTTCTTAATTTTTTTCTATCATCTTGATTGATTTTTTTTAAGTAATCTAAAATATTTGATCTTTTAATAACACCATTATTTTCATAAAGTCTATAAGCTAATGCTCTAAGCTCTGGATTATTTTCTTTGATATTTTTTAATTCTATCAAGCTGTTAAGTTCAGTCTTAATTTTTTCAATTATCCATTTATTTAGATAATCGTTTAAATTATTTCTTTCATTATTTTCAATCATTTCATCAATAATTAAATCAATTTTTGGATTAAGATAATCAGATCCAGGTACTAGTTTCGCTATAGGATCATTTCTCCAATAAATTTTAAAATCATCTTTTAATTCTATGAGTCCAGTATCCATTATTTGTTGCATTCTATTAATTATTTCTGGACCAACATTTTGCCTAGCAGCTTTTTTTAATGATTTAATATCTGCATCTAAGGCATCTACTTTTAAATCTAATTGCAACTTTAAACCTTTTAAAATTCCAATATATTGACCATTAATTAATACTTTTTCTTTCTCAATAATCTCAGTTTTTAATTCAATATCTTGCTTTAAACCTTTTGCTAAAACGCTGGCCCTTTTGTCTATAAATGTTTTTGTTAATTCGTCGTGAAGTCTATCAGATAATTTATCTTCTAAGTTTTTAGTTCTTTCAATCCAGTAATCCTGATTTTCGACCCAATTAGATTTGTTTGAAACATATGACCAAGTTCTAACATTAGATATTCTATTTGAAATTGAGTCTACATTTCCTTCAAGTTTATCAAGCATAGAAAGCTGTTTTTTCATATAATAATTTGGTACTTTTTTTTCTTCACTTATTAAAAAGTTAAATACTTTGCCAACAACTTCCAAATGATGACCATAAGTTTTTTTTACAAAATCAGGTATTTGACAACATTCCCAAAGAATTTTTAAAATACTTGGATCATCCTTTGTAATGCTATTATTTTCTTTTAAAAAATATTTTAAAACCTTTTCATCCTCACATTCTCCAACTCTTCTTAACCAATCTTTGTCAGGTTTCTCTTCTAATGATTTAAGAAGATGTTCTTTATTATTGAACCTTAGATTGGAATTTCTCCAAAATATATTTTGTATTTCTGGAAAATTATGATTTTCTAAAAATTCAATCTCCTCGGGATTAATTTCATCACAATCTCCTGTAATACCAAAACTGCCATCATTTAAATATCGACCAGCTCTTCCAGAAATTTGTCCAATTTCAGAGATTTTTAGTCTTCTTATTTTTTTTCCATCAAATTTTTTTAGGTTTGAGAAGTAAACATGATCTAAATCCATATTTATTCCCATTCCAATAGCATCAGTAGCAACGAGATAATCAACATCACCTGACTGATATAAATTTACTTGAGCGTTTCTTGTTTTAGGACTTAGAGACCCCATCACGATAGCTGCACCGCCTTTTTGCCTTCTTATAAGTTCTGCAATTGCATAAACTTCTTCAGTTGAAAAAGCTATTACCGCACTTTTTCTCTCAATTCTTGAAATTTTTTTATGTCCTCCAAATGAAAGTTTTGACAATCTTTGTTTATTTATGAATTCAATATCATCATCAAGTTTTTGAATAATACTTTTGATGGTATTTGAACCCATTAACATTGTTAATTTTTCTCCCCTTAGGTTTAATAATCTATCTGTAAAAATATGACCTCGCTCATGATCTGAACACATTTGAATTTCATCAATGCCTACGAAATCTAAAACCTTATCTACAGGCATTGACTCTACAGTACATAAAAAATACTTAGCATTAAGTGGTATAATTTTCTCTTCCCCTGTAATAAGAGCTACCTTGGAAGCATCTACTTTTTGTATTATTTTATCGTAAACTTCTCTCGCTAGAAGTCTTAGCGGAAATCCAATCATTCCAGTGTCAAAAGATAGCATTGTCTCTATTGCTAAAAAAGTTTTACCAGTATTTGTAGGACCAAGAACTGCTGTTATCTTATTTTTTGACATATCAACTTTTAGTATGATCTTTTTTTGGCCTACTATATTTTGTTACTCAAAAAGAACAAAAATAGACTAAAACTAGTCCGAATCAGATAGGAAAAAGTTCTCATTTTCAATTTTTATCATCTAAGGTTAGCATAAATTTTACAATATAAATATAAATTTTTAATGCCAAAAAAACTTTGGGAACCGTCTAAAGAGCTTATAAAAAATTCAAATTTATTTGCTTATGAGAAATTTATTTCAAAATATTATAAATATAATTTTTCTAGAAATTATAAAAAATTATTAAATTGGAGTGTAAAAAATCCGAAAGATTTTTGGAATTCAATCTGGGAATATTTTGAAGTTATAGGTAAAAAAACTGAAAAATTCAAAATAACAAAGGATCTTATTAATAGTAAGTTTTTTATTAACTCAAAATTAAATTTTGCAGAAAATCTTTTAGCTAAAAATACCAATCAAAAAGCCATCACATTTGTTAGTGAAAATGGTTACAGAGAACAAAAATCCTGGAGAGAACTTAATATTGATGTAAAAAAAATAATTACATTTTATAAAAAAATAAATATTTCTGAAAAGGATAGGATAGCAGCATATACTACAAATCAGATAGAAACAGTAGAGTGTTTCTTAAGTGCTAGTGCTATAGGATCGATTTGGAGTTCATGCTCACCTGACTTTGGTGTACCTGGTGTTATAGAACGTTTTTCCCAAATTAAACCAAAATTATTAATTATTACTGATAAATATTATTATAATGGAAAGGAGATAAATATTATTGAAAGATTGCCTAAAATTTTAAAAAAAATAAAAAGTATAAAATCAGTATTAATTTTAAATTACCCAGGAAAAAAATTAAGAAAATTAAAAAAAATTAAAAACATAAAAATTTATTATTTTAATGAGATTAAAAAAAATAAAATAAGCAGAATTAAATTAAAAAAATTTGATTTTGACCACGAATTAGCAATTTTATACTCAAGTGGTACAACAGGTAAACCAAAATGTATTTGTCATAGATCTGGAGGGGTTTTATTACAACATTTGAAAGAACATCAATTACATTGCAATATTAAACCAAATGATAATGTATTTTACTTTACAACTTGTGGATGGATGATGTGGAATTGGCTTGTTACAGCCTTAGCATCCAAAGCATCAATATTGTTATTTGACGGCTTTCCTATGCATAAATCTCCAGATTTATTATTAAAAATTGCAAATAAAGAGAAAGTTACTCTATTTGGTATAAGCGCGAAATATATTGATCAACTTATAAAACATAAAGTAAAAGTAAAAAATAAAACAAAACTTAAGTCCTTAAAAACCATCTGTTCGACAGGGTCTCCGCTTTCAAAAGATGGTTTTGAATTTGTTTATAGAAATATAAAAAAAAATGTTCATTTGGCATCTATTTCTGGAGGAACAGATATTGTCTCATGTTTTGTAAATGGAAATATTTATTCTGGTGTAAACAGTGGCGAAATACAAAACAATGGTCTTGGCATGGATACAGCAGTATTTTCTGAAAAAGGTAAATCAATTTTAAATAAAAAAGGAGAATTAGTATGCAGAAACTCTTTTCCATCAATGCCTTTAAAATTTTGGAATGATCCTAGAAAAGTCAAATATAAAAAAGCTTATTTTTCAAAATTTAAAAATACTTGGCATCATGGAGATTATGCTGAGAGAAAGAATAATGGGTCTTATATTATCTATGGAAGATCAGATGCAACATTAAACCCAGGTGGTGTTCGACTTGGAACAGCTGAAATATATTCTGTTGTAGAAAAATTTAAAGAAGTAAAAGAATCTATAGTAGTTGGCCAATCTTGGGAGAATGATGTAAGGATAATACTTTTTGTAGTCTTATCAAAAAATAACAAATTAGATGAAAAATTAATTTCTAAACTAAAAACAACAATTAGATATGAGGCTTCACCTAGGCATGTACCTGCTAAAATAATTGCGGTAAATGATATTCCAAGAACTAAGAATGGTAAAATTGTAGAAGTAGCCGTTAAAAATATTATAGATGGCAATAAAATAAATAATATTGAAGCATTATCAAATCCATCTGCTTTAAATGAATATAAAAATCTTATTGAGTTAAAATCATAATGATTAAAGATACTATTAAAAGCCTTAGTTTATCAGCAACTCTAAAAATAAACGAAAAATCAAAAGTCATTGAAAATGAAGGAAAAAATATTATTAAGTTTGGATTTGGACAATCGCCATTCCCAGTCCCAATTACTATTGTTGAAGAATTAAAAAAAAATGCTCATCAGAAAAGTTATTTACCGATACAAGGATTAGATAAATTAAGAGATTCAATTGCAAATTATGAGTCAAAAAAGAAAAATTACAATTTTAAATCAGATCAGGTCATAGTAGGCCCTGGTACCAAAGAGTTAATGTTCTTGATGCATTTAGCATTTGAAGGCGAAGTTTTGTTACCGGCTCCAAGTTGGGTATCTTATAAACCACAATCAATTATAGCTAAAAATAATTATCATTGGATACAAACATCTGCTGAAAACAATTGGTTTCCTAAAGCTCAAGAAATAGAAAAAATTATTTTAAAAAAACCAGATAAAAAATATCTTCTATTTCTTAATTCTCCAAATAACCCATCAGGACAAGTATGCAAAAATATAAAAGAAATTTCTTTAGTAATAAAAAAATATAATATTTTAGTTTTATCAGATGAAATTTATTCTGAATTAACATTTGATGAAAATTATATTTCTATTTTCGAACACTGTCCTGATAATGTTATAATAAGTAACGGACTTAGTAAATGGTGTGGTGCTGGAGGATGGAGGCTTGGGTACTTTATAATACCAAAGAAAAAAATTGAACTACTTAAATCTATGAAAGTTTTGGCAAGTGAAACATTTTCTGCAGTAAGTTCACCAATTCAATTTGCTGCAATATCAGCTTTTAATGCCAATCACGAAGATTATATTTTAAAATCAAAAAAAATTCTTAAAGCTGTTGGAGAGTACGTATATAAAAATTTATCATCTAATAATATTATTATGAACAAACCAATGGGAGGCTTTTATTTATTGCCTGAATTTGTGAACAAAAAATTTAATAGCTCTTCTATTTTATGCGATGAAATTTTAACTAACTTAAATATTGCTTTACTTCCAGGAAGTGATTTTGGATTTGATCAAAAAAGGATGATAGTTCGTTTAAGTTTTACAGACTTTGATGGAGACACATTCATGAAAAATATTAATGAAAAAACAGATATTAATGATAAATTAATAAAATTGTACGCTCCAAAGGTTGTTGAAGGAGTAAATAAATTAAAATCTTGGGTTGAAAAATAATAATCAGTTAAAAAATTCCTTAATTAACAATACTTATATTCAATGAATTTACTAGACACTCGAAGTAATAAATAGTTAGATTCGATTTTAAAACTTTAGAGAGGGTATATGAAAAAAATATTATCAACAATATCAAGCTCTCTGATTATATTTGCTGCTATATTTTCATTTGGATCTATAGCAAAATCAGCAGAGTTTTTTACAATAGGCACAGGAGGACCAACTGGAGTTTACTTTCAGACAGGAAACGCCATTTGTAAAATGTTACACAAGTCAGCGATTAGCGCTGAACATGGTAGAAAAAAAGGTATGAAAGATAAAGCTTACAGATGCACAGCTCCTTCAACTGGAGGCTCAAATTATAACATTGGACAAATAAAAGATGGCGAGTTTCAATTTGGTGTAGCACAATCTGACTGGCAATATCATGCTTACAATGGATCAAGCAAATGGCAAGGAAAACAATTCAAAAATTTAAGAGCTGTTTTCTCAGTACATAACGAGCCATTTCAAATCTGGGCTAGAAAAAAAGCAAAAGTCAAAGATTTTATGGGTCTTAAAGGAAAAGTAGTAAACATTGGGAACCCAGGTTCCGGTCAAAGAGGAACAATGGAAGAATTAATGAAAGCTATGGGCGTTGATAACAGTTTCTTTAAATCAGTTACCGAGCTAACATCTTCAGAGCAAGTAAAAGCTCTTTGTGATGGTAAAATTGATGCGTTTGGATATTCAGTAGGTTTTCCAAATGGAGCAATGGAACAAGCGGCAACATGTGCTGCTAAAGCTATGCCAATAAATTTAACAGGAGATGTGATTGATGGAATTATTAGTGGAGCTGATTATTATGCATCTGCAACAATTCCAAAAGGCACTTATACTAAACAGAAAAAAGATGTAACTACATTTGGTGTTAAAGCTACTGTAGTAACAAGTATGGATGTTTCTGAAGATTTAGTTTATCAAGTTACAAAAGCTGTTTTTGAAAATTTTGATGATTTTAGAAAACAACATCCAGCTTTTGCTCCTTTAGAGAAAAAAAATATGATAGCTGATGGTTTATCAGCACCACTTCATCCTGGAGCTGTTAAATATTATAAAGAAGCTGGTTTAATGTAATTAAATCTATATAAAAAATTGAGGCCCAATATATCTATTGGGCCTTTTTTTTTATATATTAAGCTGAATGTCAGCAGACATAGAAAAAAAAATTGAAAATAAGATTAAAGAAGATCTTTCTCCTACAAGAAACCTAACAGGTATTCATTTAAAGTTAGTTGCAGGTATTGCAATAACTTGGTCCTTGTTTCAGCTTTGGTATGCTTCTCCATTTCCATTTTGGTTAAACTTTGGAATGTTTAAAGGTTTGCCAGCTAGAGCAATTCATCTTGGCTTTGCACTTTTACTAGCTTTTTTAATATTTCCATATGCAAGGGGTAAAAAAGTAAATTTTATAGATATATTAATTGCAATAACAGGTGCAATTTGTTGTTTATATATTTATGTTTTTTATGATCAATTAGTAGATAGAGGTGGAATATTACTTAAAATAAATCTTACCGATAATTTTACTATTCCAATTGAGTTAATACTCGGAATAATTGGAATATTAATTCTTCTAGAGGCTACACGCAGAGTAATAGGTGTCCCATTAGTTGTTATTGCAGTTTGTTTTTTGTTATTTTCTTATTTTGGGCAATATGCACCAGACATAATTTCTCATGGTGGATTATCATTAAAAAGGTTAGTTGGTTTTCAATGGTTTGATCAAGAAGCTATTTTCGGAATTCCGATAGGTGTTTCTGTAGATTTCATATTTCTCTTTGTACTTTTTGGAGCACTTTTAGAAACTGCTGGAGGGGGTAAATATTTTTTAGATTTAGCTTTTGCAATGGTTGGAAAAATGCGAGGTGGTCCTGCCAAAGCAGCTATTCTTGGATCTGGTATGACAGGATTAATCTCTGGATCATCAATTGCTAATACAGTTACAACTGGAACATTTACAATTCCAATTATGAAAAAGACTGGTTTTTCAAAAGAAAAAGCGGGTGCAATCGAAGTATCTTCATCAGTTAATGGTCAAATAATGCCTCCTGTTATGGGAGCAGCAGCTTTTGTGATGGCAAGTTTTATCGGTGTTACATATTTTGAGGTTGTCAAACATGCTTTTTTACCAGCTATAATTTCTTACATTGCGCTATTTTATATATCTCACCTTGAAGCGCTTAAATTAAATTTAAAAGGTATGGATGAAAACGATATTCCAAAATTGAAAAAAACATTTTTTGAAGGAATACATTTTTTAGTTCCAATATTTGTTCTTATATATCTACTAGTTTATATGAGGCTTACAGCTTCTTACTCTATTTTTTTTGCAACAATAACTTTAATTATAGTTAATCTATTAAATAAAATTTTTAAAGAAAAGAACTTTAAGAATGCTTTAATTTATTGGTACAACCAAACTGTTGTTGGTTTTGAAAAGGGTGCTTTGAATATGGTTAGTGTCGGAATAGCAATTGCAACAGCAGGTATTATAGTTGGTGCGGTTGGATCTACAGGTTTGAGTACTAATTTAATAATTGTAATTGAGTCGATTGCAAAAGATAATGTTATTATTCTCTTATTTTTAACTATTATTTTGTGTTTACTATTGGGTATGGGTTTACCAACTACGGCAAACTACGTTGTTGTAGCATCTCTAATGGCAACTGTTCTTGTGGATGTTGGAAATGCATCAGGATTTATTTTTCCTTTAATTGCTGTTCATTTATTCGTTTTCTATTTTGGCCTAATGGCAGACGTAACACCTCCAGTTGGCTTAGCATCTTACGCAGCTGCTGCTATTTCTGGTGGAGACCCATTAAGAACAGGAGCCCAAGCATTTTGGTATAGTCTGAGAACTGGAATACTTCCTATTGTATTCTTATTTAACAGTGAGTTATTATTAATTGGTATTGAAAGCATATGGCATGGCTTAATGGTCATTGCAACTTCATTGATTGGGATTTTAGTATTTACATCTGCTACTCAGGGATGGTTTATAAATAAGCTGAGATGGTACGAAATTATTATGTTTTTAATAATTTCAATTTCATTATTATCTCCAGAATTTATTCTAAATAAATTTTACCCAAAATATAACTATTTAAGTATTGAAGAAATAAACAAAAAACAGTTTAATTATAATAAAGAGATAAGAATTAAAATTACTAGACTTACGGAGTACGGCGAAAGATATAAATTATTTGTAATTGAAAAAAATAGTTTTGATGAAAATTTCAGTTTAGATGATTATGGAATGAGCTTAGTTGTAGAAGGCAATAAAACCATAATTGATACTTTAACATGGAATGGAATTGCAAAAAAATCTGGTTTAGATATGGGAGATATTATTAATGAATTTAAAATTGAAAATCAGAATAGACCAAAAAAAGAAATAGTTTATCCTATTGCTCTTATTCTTTTGTCAATCTTTGGTTATTTAAATATAAAAAGAAGAACCTAGCTTAGACCTGCATGGGGTAACTTACGTTGAAGTATTTTCCAAATACCTGTAGCAGATGCAATTATTTTACCTTTACATTCTAAATAGCACTCTAAAAAAACCATGCTTTTTGTTTTTTTTTTAATTTTTACATATCCAAAAATTTCATCACCAATAGTTGAAGGTCCGATAAAGTTAATATTAAGTGTTATAGTTACACAAGGCTGATTACCCGAAATTCTATGGGCTCCAGATCCACACCCGGTATCTATGATCGATGCTATATACCCACCATGAGTTATGCCAGCTCTGTTAAGATGGTTTTTTTTTATTTTAGTTTTAAATTCATATTTAGTTTTTGAGATATCTCTTAGTAGCAAACCACCATTGTGTCTCATGAAACCTTTTTTAACGCTAATTTGTTTAAATTTTTTCATTAAATTATTAAAGTTATTAAAAATAATATTATTAACACTATTACAAAAAAATAAATTACAGATTTTTGCAAAGATATTTTCATTTTTCCTTCTTTTTGGTGCGCCTGCTAGGAGTCGAACCCAGAACCTCCTGGTCCGTAGCCAAGCGCTCTATCCAATTGAGCTACAGGCGCTAAATTTAATCTATTCTTTTAACATTTATTATTAATTTTACTAAATTTTAATAATGGTCAAAAATATACATCTATTAAAAGTAAATAATATATATATATACAAATAGCGAAATGAGTGAAAAATTACTAGTTCCAGATATTGGAGATTTTGAAGAAGTAGAAATCATAGAAATTCTTGTAAAAGAAGGAGATAAAATCTCTAAAAATGACCCTGTAATAACTTTAGAAAGTGATAAATCAAGTGTTGAAGTACCATCTGCTTTTGAGGGTGTTGTAGATAGTATTAACATAAAGATTGGTGATAAAGTTTCTAAAGGAGATTTGATACTAACATTATCTTCTGAGAATGGAACTCAGCAAAAACAAGAAACTATTGAAAAGATACCACCTGCAACGGAAAAAATAATTGCCGAAGCGGAAAATTCTAACGGATATAATAATTCTGAACTAGATACGAGTGTACATAAAGAGATCAAAGTAGAAAATACACAAGTAGAAGAACATAATGAAAGATTAGAAATAGTTGAAAATAATAATGATATTGATCCTCAAGAGACAAAAGAATGGTTAGAATCTTTGTCTGCTGTAGTACATTCCGAAGGACCTGAGAGAGCTCATTTTTTAATTAAACAATTAATTGATCAGGCATATAAAGAGGGATCAAATATACCCTACACCCAAAATACACCATACATAAACACTATACCAGCAGATGAAGAGATAAAATCTCCAGGCGATCAAAATATCGAAAGAAAAATCAGAGCACTAATTCGATGGAATTCAGCAGTTATGGTTGTCAGAGCAAACATGAGAGATCCTTCATTAGGAGGTCACATTGGGACATTTGCTTCAGCAGCAACTCTTTATGATATAGGAATGAATCATTTTTGGAGAGCTAAAAGCAATAAATTTGGTGGAGATTTAATTTATTTCCAAGGACATTCAGCGCCAGGTATTTACGCTAGAGCTTTTTTGGAAGGAAGACTTGACGAGAAGCAATTAGATAGATTCAGACAGGAAGTTTACCCAGGAGGTTTGTCATCTTATCCTCATCCATGGCTGATGCCTAAGTTTTGGCAGTTTCCAACTGTTTCCATGGGTCTTGGACCAATGATGGCAACCTATCAGGCAAGATTTATGAAATATCTTATTAATAGAAAATTAATAAAAGATGAGAATAGAAAAGTTTGGTCTTTCTTAGGAGATGGTGAGATAGACGAGCCAGAAGCTCTAGGATCTATTGGTTTAGCAGCAAGAGAAAAGTTAGATAACTTGATTTATGTTGTGAACTGCAACCTACAAAGATTAGATGGTCCAGTAAGAGGCAATGGTAAAATTATTCAAGAATTAGAAGGAATTTTTAGAGGAGCTGGATGGAATGTAATAAAAGTTATTTGGGGATCATATTGGGATCCCTTACTCGCAAATGATAAATCAGGTTTACTTGTAAAAAGAATGAACGAAGCAGTTGATGGAGAATACCAAGCCTTTAAAGCAAAAGGCGGTTTATATGTTAGAGATAACTTCTTTGGGAAATACCCTGAACTTAAAAATCTAGTTGCAAGTTATACTGATAGCGATATTTGGAAATTAAATAGAGGCGGTCACGACCCGCATAAAGTTTATGCTGCTTATCATAGAGCTATTAACACAAAAGACAGACCAACAGTCATATTAGCTAAAACAATTAAAGGATACGGTATGGGAAAATCTGGCGAAAGTATAAATACAACCCATCAGCAAAAAAAATTAGGTGTAGATGATTTACTATATTATAGAGATAGATTTGATGTTCCATTAACAGATGAACAAGTCAAAAATATAGAATACTTTAGACCTGATGAAAATTCAGAGGAAATAAAATACCTAAAAAAAAGGAGATTGGCTTTAGGAGGATATATTCCTGAGAGATCATCTTTTTCGAAACCAATCAAAACACCAAGTAACGATATTTTTGACTTTATGAAAAAATCAACCGGTGAAAAAGAAATGTCAACTACTATGGCACTTGTTAGGATGTTGACGAATTTGCTAAGAGATAAAAATGTTGCTCCAAGACTTGTTCCAATAATCCCTGATGAAGCAAGAACATTTGGTATGGAAGGTTTTTTCCAAAAAATAGGTATATATGCGCATGAAGGTCAAAAATATGAGCCAGAGGACTCCGCTCAATTAAGCTCTTACAAGGAAGAGAAAAGTGGTCAAGTTTTAGAGGAAGGAATAAATGAGGCTGGATCCATGGCATCATGGATAGCAGCAGGAACATCGTATTCAAATCATGATATAGAAATGATACCAATTTATCTTTTTTATTCTATGTTTGGTTTTCAAAGAACTGGCGATTTTGCTTGGGCGGCTGGAGATAGTCAAACAAGAGGATTTCTAATTGGAGCTACAGCTGGAAGAACAACTTTGGCTGGAGAAGGTCTTCAACACCAAGATGGTCACAGTCATTTATTAGCATCAACAATTCCAAATTGTGTTTCTTATGATCCAACCTTTCATTATGAATTAGCTACAATTTTTAAAGAAGGTTTAAGAAGAATGCATGAAAAACATGAAAATATTTTTTACTACATTACAACAATGAATGAAAATTATTCTCATCCAGAGATGCCCAAAGATTGTGAAGAAGGCATATTAAAAGGGATGTATAAAATAAAAGATTTCAGCAAGAATAAAAAAAATAAGATTCAATTATTGGGTTCAGGAACAATTTTAAGAGAGATGATTGAAGCAGCAGAAATTTTACAAAATGAATATCAAGTTGATAGTGAAGTATGGAGTGTTACCAGTTTTAATGAATTAAGAAGAGATGGACTTGAAGCAGAAAGGTATAATTTGCTTAATCCGGGAGGAGAGAAAAAAATCTCTTACGTTGAAAAATGCCTTGGAAAAACCGAAGGTCCTATTTTAGCAGCTTCAGATTACATGAGAATGAATTCTGACCAAATTAGACCTTATATAAATAAAAGTTTTTATTCATTGGGCACAGATGGATTTGGTAGAAGTGATACAAGAAAAAATCTAAGAAAATTTTTTGAAGTCGATAAAGAGCATATAGTTGCATATGGCTTAAGTATTTTATCTAATGAACAATTAATTGCTTCTAAACATGCCGTAGATGCAATTAAAAAATATAAAATTGATAAAGATAAGCCTATGCCCACAAAATTATAATGAGCGAGAAAGAAGTATTAGTTCCAAACATTGGTGATTTTAAAGATGTTGAAGTAATTGAGGTATTAATAGAGGCAGGATCAAATATTAATAAAGATGACCCGATAATTACAATAGAAAGCGATAAATCAAGTGTTGAGATCCCAAGCCCATACTCAGGTAGTGTTAAAAAAGTTAATTTAAAAGTTGGTGATAAGGTTTCAGAGGGTTCATCAATACTAATAATTGGTTCAGAAGAAGAAAAACCAGATGAGCAAATTGAAGAAGAGGTCAAAGAGATTAAAGAAGAAACTATTATACAAAAACTACCTGAAAAAGTAATTTCAAAACCAAAAGAAATAATAAAAAATAATAGAGTTAGTGTATTTAAATCAAGCAAAGCACTTGCTAGTCCAAAAACTAGAAAATTTGCAAGAGAACTTGGTGTTGATATTAATAATATTACTGGATCACAAAGATCAGGAAGAATTATAGAGGAGGATATAAAAAAATTTGTATCTTCTAATTTTAATAAACCTCAAGAAGAAAAGAAGGCTCCATCTATAAAGCCCTCAGAATATGATCACGCTGATTTTGGAGATGTAGAAATTCAAGATATACCAAGAATTAAAAGAATTGCTGCTCCACATTTATCAAATTCTTGGCAAACTATACCGCATGTTACTAGTTGTGATGAAGCAGATATCACTGAGTTAGAAGAATTTAGACAAAATTTGACTGATACTTTTACTGGAGAAAAAAAGAAAATTACTCCATTAGCATTTATTATAAAGGCAGTTGTGGAAGCTTTGAAGGTTTTTCCAAGATTTAATAGTTCTATTGACAATATTGAAAAAGGAAAAATAACATTAAAAAAATACTTCCATGTAGGAATTGCAGTTGATACTCCCAATGGTTTAATGGTGCCAAAAATAAGAAATGCTAATCAAAAGAATATAGATCAAATAAGCAAGGATCTAAAAAAAGTTAGTGATGATTGCCGAAATTTGAAGATAGATAAAAAAGAGTTTTATGGAGGATCCATAACTATAACAAGCCTAGGTGGCATTGGAGGAACTTATTTTACTCCTATAATAAATTATCCTGAGGTTGCTATTTTAGGAATTGGAAGGACTTATATTAAACCTGTTTATATTGATGGACAATTTAAACCTAGAACAATGTTGCCTTTATCACTCTCTTACGATCATAGAATTATTGACGGTGCTGAGGGTTCAAGATTTAATAATGAATTAAAAAATAACCTTGGTAAAAACTTTGCCTACAAATTAGCTAAGCAATGATTAAAAATTTTAAACTTTTAAATAATAAAACTGTATTTTACTTTAATGACAATAAGTTTGAAACATTTCCTAACATTTGGTTAAGGGATCATATTAAAAATAAAGAAAACTGGGATTTTAAAACCAATCAAAGAATAACTTATACCGCAAATTTAGACATTAATATCAAAGTTAAAAAAGCAAAATTATTAAAAAAAGGGAAATTCATTGAAATATTATGGTCTGATGAAAATAAACCAACCAAATATTCATATGAATTTTTAAAAAAAAATTCTTTAAAAAAAGAAGAAACTAAAAGTGATACTCAATTTTGGAAAGATAAAGACATAAAAAATCAAATTTTCATTAATTATAAGCAATTACAAACTAAAGTTGGATTTAAAAATTTATTAAAAAAAATCCACATATATGGTTTTGCAGTCGTAAGAAATTGTTCAAAGAATTTAAACTCTGTTGAATATATAGCTAAAAAAATTGGTTATGTCAGAAATTCAATTTTTGGAGGATTGTGGACTTTTGAATCAAATAATAAAAAAGCAGACAGTGCATATTCAAACCAAGAACTGAGACCACATACAGACTCTACATATAGTAATGATGCTCCGGGTTTACAATTACTGCTTTGTTGTAAGTATGATGCTAAAGGTGGAGATTCTATAATGGTAGATGGATTTAAATTGGCAAATGAAATCAAACAAAAATATAAAAAACATTTTAAAACTTTAACAAATACAAAAGTTAAAGGTTCTTATATTGGTGATGGTGTTCGCCTTGAAGCAAAAAGACCAATAATAAAATTAAATGAAAAAAATAATTTTGATCAAATTAGTTTTAACAATTACGATAGAGCACCTTTTAGAGAAAATAATCAGAAAACAATTAATTTTTATAAAGCAATTAAAGTATTTGATACGATGGCAAACCAAAAGCAATATCAGTGGAGGCATATTTTAAAACCTGGTGAATTACTAATTTTTAATAATTGGAGAGTAATGCATGGTAGAGGCGCATTTTCAGGTATAAGAAAAATGGCTGGTTGCTATATCAATAAAGAAGATTTTGATAGCTGTTGTAGAATGAATAATATTATCTAAATTTAATTAAATTAATGTCCAAAACTACATCGCTAATATGCGCTTTGATAACAACATTTATTTGGGGCACTGCTTTCATTGCTCAAGACACAGGCATGGACAATATTGGTCCATTAACATTCAATGCATCTAGATTTTTTGTTGGTTTTCTTACAGTCCTACCCATTGCCTTAATTTTAGAAAGAAAAAAAATTAATTATGAAATCAATTCTAATAAAAAATTATTTTTAAAATATTTATTTTTAATGGGTATATCATTATTTTTAGGCACTTACTTGCAGCAAGCCGCATTACAATACACGAATATAGCTAATGCAGCTTTTTTCACAGTTTTTTATGTTCCATTAGTTCCAATTTTATTATTTTTT
>CACGFJ010000018.1 GCA_902572225.1 uncultured Pelagibacteraceae bacterium
TTCTAAATCTTTTTCCATAGCAGCTGTGTTTGAATCTTTTGATTTAAATACATTCTTAGATCCACTTTTTAATATTCTTACTAAACTCTCTGCTTGTCTTACAGATAACTTTTTTTTTACTATTTTTTCTGCAAGTAGTAATGCATTTTCTAAACCTATTAGTATTTTTGCATGGCCTTGAGAAATTTTTTCATATCTAATCATATCAATCAATTTTTCTGGCAGGGATAATAATCTTAGTGAATTAGTAATATGAGATCTGCTCTTTCCGATAAATTGAGACACTTTTTCGTGATCGTATCCAAAGTTTTCAATTAAATTTTTATAACTCTCCGCTTCTTCAATAGGATTTAAATCTCTTCTTTGAACATTCTCAATAATTGCTAATTCTAATGATTTTAAATTGTCAGCTTCAATGACAATAACTGGAACATCATGAAGGCCAGCAGATTGAGCAGCTTGCCACCTTCTCTCACCAGCAATCAATTCAAATTTGTCATCTTGATCATCTGATTTTCTGACTATTAGAGGTTGTATTATACCTCTTTCTTTAATTGAGTTAGTTAATTCATCTAGACCTGCTTTTTCAAATAATTTTCTAGGTTGATTTTTATTTGGAACTATAGAACTTATTGAGATATTATCTTTGGAAGATTTAATATCATTATCGCCAATCAATGATGATAAACCTCTTCCCAGTCCTTTTTTATTTTTAAATGGATTTATCATGCTGCACTCTCAACTTGTTTATCTTGTTCTAAAAATTCTTCTGTAAATTTAAAATAAGCTTTGCTGCCTGGACAAATTTTGTCATACAAAAGAACCGGTATGCCATGTGAGGGAGCTTCTGATAATCTTACATTTCTTGGGACAGATGTCGTGTATACTTTTTCTTTAAAATAGTTCCTAGCCTCTAATTCTACTTGTCCTGAAAGCTTGTTTCGTTTATCGAACATTGTAAGAAGGATACCTCTTATCTCCAGATGAGTATTTAGATTTGATTTAATTCTATCAATTGTTTTCATCAACTGAGTCAGTCCTTCTAAAGCAAAAAATTCTGTCTGAAGAGGTACTACTAAGGAATCAGAAGCTACTAAAGCCATAATAGTCAGTAGACTAAGAGATGGAGGGCAGTCAATAAGTATATAATCGTATGACTCTCTAGAATCATTTAAAATCAACGCTAATTCATCTTTTAATTTAAATGCTCTACGACTATCGCCAGCAGTTTCTACTTCAAGACCAGACAGATCTACATTTGATGTGATCAGATACAGATTATCAAAACTAGTTTTTTGTATAACGTCCGAAATTTTTTTGTTACCGTTAAGGACATTATAAATAGTAGCTTCAGAAGTTGTATTATTTGATAAACCTAGCCCAGTTGTAGCATTACCTTGAGGGTCTAGATCTATAACAAGAATTTTTTTTCCTTTCATGGATAAGCCAGCTGCTAAGTTTATAACTGTAGTAGTTTTTCCCACTCCACCCTTTTGATTTATAATTGAAATTATTTTTTTGTACATTTATTAAAAAATTATTTTCTATTTTTTCCTCAGATTTGAAATTTTTATAATCACGGACTCTTTGCTAGTTAAACTTTTTTTTTCTTCATAATCAAAGTTCCATAATTTTAAAGCATTTCTTAAAACTTTTTTTCCATTCTTGCCTAAAAATAAAATAATGTACTTAAAATTTTTAAAATTATTTTGTGCAATTTCAAAAATTATAGGCAAAGGTTTGAATGCTCTTGATATTATGACGTCAGTAATCAAATTTTTCTCATAAAAAATATTTTTTTGATGAATTTCAGAATTTAGATTAAATTTTCTTGCCATTTCCTTTAAGAAATTACACTTGTGATAACTTTTCTCGTAGAAAATTAGCTTAAACCCTTGTTTTTTTGGCTTCATCAAAATTGCTAAAACTATACCAGGTAATCCGGCACCTGATCCTAGGTCAGTGCATATATTTACATCTTTTTTATCAATAAAATCAATAGTTTGTGCAGTATCTAATATATGCCTATATTTTACAAGCTTTTCTGTGCTCTTGCTGATTAAATTTATACTCTTATTTTTTAAAATTATAGAATTTGAAAATGAATCCAGCTCTTTGATTGTTTCACGTGAAACATTAAGATTTAAAGTTTTATCAATTTTTATATTATTCGAATCAATCAAGCTATATGCTTAATAGACTTTCTTTTAAGATGAGACAACAAAATATATACTGCAGCTGGGGTAATTCCATCAATTCTCAGTGCTTGACCCATTGTTTTAGGCTTTATTTTCTTAAATTTTGACTTAACTTCGTTCGATAATCCAGGAAAACTGTCATAATTTAAAGTTTTAGGTATTATTAGATTTTCATCTCTTTTAAAGGCCAGTATATCAGCTTTTTGTTTCTTTAAATAACCCTTATAATGTGAGCTTATTTCCAACTGTTCATCAATTTCACGTGAAAAATATTTAATTTCTGGCCAAATTTCCCTAATTTTTTTCATATTTACTGACTTTTGTCCAAGTATGTGGTTAGCTGTTCTTTTAATGCCATCTTTAGCTATATTAATACCATATTTTGCAGCTTTTGACGGTGTAATCTTAAGATTTTCCATTTTAAGCTGAATTTTTGACAATTGATCATGCTTTTCTTTATAAATTGTTTCTCTTTCGTTTAAAACGACACCAATATCTATACCTTTTTGAGTTAATCTAATATCAGCATTATCTGATCTTAGTGATAGTCTATACTCAGCTCTTGAGGTAAACATTCTATAAGGTTCTGCAACACCCTTGGTGACAAGATCATCGATCATTACACCAATATATGCTTCCGATCTATCCAAAATAAATGGCTCTTCACCTTTAATAGATAAAGCCGCATTAATTCCTGCAATCAGCCCTTGAGCCGCTGCTTCTTCATACCCTGTTGTTCCATTAATTTGGCCTGCTAGAAAAAGATTTTTTATTTTCTTAGTTTCTAGGGTTAAAAAAAGTTCTCTAGGATCAACAAAATCATACTCTATAGCGTAACCCGGCCTAATAATTTTAACATTCTCTAAACCGTTGATTTTGCTACACATTTCTTGCTGCACGTTTTCTGGCAATGAAGTTGAGATACCATTTGGGTAAATTGTATTATCATTTAATCCTTCTGGTTCTAAAAAAATTTGATGTCTCTGCTTATCAGCAAACTTTTGCACCTTGTCCTCTATTGATGGGCAATATCTTGGCCCAACTCCTTTTATGCTTCCCGAATACATCGCACTTAATTTTATATTCTTAGAAATTATTTTATGGACAGCATCATTTGTATAAGTCATTCGACATGAAATTTGTTTATTAAAATTTTTTTGAGTTAAGAAAGAAAAGAAGTGGGGATCGCTATCAGCATGCTGCTCCTCTAAATTGTCAAAATTTATTGTTCGTGCATCTAATCTCGGAGGTGTTCCAGTTTTTAATCTACCAATTTTAAAATCATATTTTTTTAATTGTTCACTCAAACCTGTTGAGGGTTTCTCGTTAAATCTTCCAGCTGGAGTTTTTTTACTACCAATATGTATCAAACCATTTAAAAAAGTCCCGGTTGTTAAAATTATCTTCGAACACTTAATATTCTTACCGGATTGTGTTATGAAACCATTTATATCATTATTTTTAAAATTAAATTGTATTACAGGATCTGAAAAAATCGTTAAATTACAATAGTTTACAAGTTTTTGTTGCATATATTTTTTGTATAAAGATCTATCACTTTGAGTTCTAGGTCCTCTGACCGCTGGTCCTCTACTCCTATTCAATAGTCTAAATTGAATGCCTGACTTATCTGCCACTTCACCCATTAAACCATCTAGTGCATCGATTTCTCTAACCAAATGGCCTTTTCCCAATCCTCCTATTGCTGGGTTACATGACATCTCCCCTATAGTATCAAATTTATGAGTGAATAATGCAGTATTAACTCCTAGTCTTGCTGATGCAGCTGCTGCTTCACAACCAGCATGGCCACCTCCAATTACAACGACATCAAATACCAATTCATTTTTCATAGTTGTAATTTATTATCGATCTTAAAATTTACAAGAAAACACTTAAATTTACTTAAAAAGCTAATATTTCCAACGATTATTTACCTATACAAAAATCATCAAAAATTGATCCTAATATCTCCTCAACATCAACTTTACCAACAATCATTCCTAAATATCTAGTTGCCAATCTTAAATCTTCTGCAGCTTTATCAAAATCGTCTATAGATTTTTTTTCTTCAAAATTTTTTAAATGTTTAACACAATTTTCAAGATTTACTCTGTGTCTTTGTCTGGTTATAAATATGTCATCTGATAATAAAAAATTATTTTTTAAAAATTCTTTAATCATTTCAATAAGTTTATTTAAATTTTTTTCTTCTTTTATTGATATATAAATTGGATTGTATTTTTTTATCTCTTCATCAATATTATCAATGCCAAGCTCCATTTTATTAATGACCAAAATTGATTTTTTTGATACAAGTTTCTTCAAAAAGTCCTTAAAATCAATACTTTTTGGCTCAATTACAACTAAATTGAGGTCTGAGTTTTCTACTTTATCTAGTGCTAAATTTATCCCCTTTTTCTCAATTTCGTCTTTTGATTTTCTTATACCCGCAGTGTCAGATATGATAACCGGAAAACCATCAAGATTTAAATGGGTTTCTATTACATCCCTTGTGGTCCCAGCTATTTCTGAAACAATTGCAACTTCTCTTTTAGAAAAATAATTTAATAAAGATGATTTGCCGGCATTTGTGGGTCCGACTATAGAAATTTTGAAACCCTCTCTAATTCTTTCACCAACTTTCTGATCATCTAATATTTTCTCTATTTCTTCCTTAATTTTTTTAGTCTCTATTTTAATATTTTTCAAAATATCTTTTGGTAAATCATCTTCGGGAAAATCTATTTTAGCCTCAATATTTGATAATATTTTAATAAGTCTTTCTCTTAACGAATTAAATTTATTGGCATTTCGTCCAGACATAATTTTTATGGCCTGCTGTCTCTGAATTTCTGTTTCTGATGATATTAAGTCTGAAATACTCTCGGCTTTAAGTAAATTTATTTTACCATTTTGAAAAGCAATTTTTGTAAATTCTCCAGGTTCAGCCAGTCTACAGCCTTCAATATTAGAAATTGATAAATGTATTGCATCAATTACTGGTTTGCTACCATGAACATGAAATTCAGCCATATCTTCACCAGTGTAGCTTTCTGGTCCAGGAAACCATAACAAAACACCCTCATCTATTAATTCATCAGACGTTGAAAATTTAAATTTTCTCAAAGTTGCAATTTTAGGCTTTGGAAGATCTAAAAAAGTCATATTTTGCAATACTTTTTTTGTATTCGGCCCAGATACTCTTATAACTGCTATACCTGATATACCGGGTCCAGATGAAAGTGCGTATATGGTCATTTTATTCTAGCTACAATATGAATTTAATATAAAAATAATTCAATGATTATTTGGTTAGCATCATATCCTAAGAGTGGAAATACTTGGGTACGATCTATCGTTTCAGCTTTGGCATACTCTAATGACGGAAATTTTAAAATGAATATGCTTTCACAGATACAACAATTCCCTAGAATTTCACATTTCAAAAACATTAATGAGAATCTTGAAGATATCAACATAATTAAAAAGTATTGGATTAAAGCACAGGAAAAAATTAATGCGGACAAGAAATTGTACTTCTACAAAACCCATCATGCAAATATAAAAATTGATGACTATTCTTTTACAAACAGAAATAATACGATTGGTACAATTTACATAGTTAGAGATCCAAGGAATATAATAAGTTCATTATCAAATCATTTTAACTTATCTCAAAATAACGCAAAAGATTTTATATTTTCAAAAAAAGCTTTAAAAGAAAATACAAGTCAAGACAAAAGTATTTTAACTGTCTTAGGAACTTGGGAAGAGCATTATAACTCGTGGACACAATTTAACGATAGTTTATTACTAATTAGGTATGAAGATCTAATAAATGACATAAATAAAGAAATACTGAGAATTTCAAATTACATTAAAAAATTTACTAATATAAATCTAACCGATGAAAAAGTTAAAAACATTATAAAATCAACTAGTTTTAAAAGTTTAGAGAAAATGGAGCAGAACGGTAATTTCAAAGAATACAAAGACAAAAGTCGAGAATTCAAATTTTTCAATAAAGGACCTGAAAATAAATGGGAAGATTATCTTGATGAAGAAATAAAAAAAGAGATTGAGGTAAAATATTCGGGTTTAATGAAAAAATTAGGATATTTATAATTATGATAATTTGGATAGCTTCATATCCTAAAAGTGGGAATACTTGGGTAAGATCTTTTTTATCAGCATATTACTTTTCCTCTGATGGAAACTTTAAATTTGACTTATTAAAAAATATTAAACAATTCCCAAGCAAAGAATTCTTCAACGATAAAATACTGTCCGTTGAAGGTGCTGCAGAAAACTGGTTGGTTCCTCAAAGAGAGATTAAAAAAAAACAAAAAGCATGTTTTTTAAAAACTCACAATGTATATGGAGCTTATAAAGGAAAACATTTTACAACTAATGAATTTACTTTGGGATCAATATATATTGTTAGAGATCCAAGAAATATTATTAGCTCATTGATGAACCATTATTCAATTGAAGAAGATGAAGCTCTTAAAATGATAAAAAGTATTTTTAGAAATTTAAAGGATAGTAATGATGAAAATGATTACTCAAATTATACTTTTATTAGTTCTTGGTCAAATAATTATAATTCATGGAAGTCGGCAAGTAAGATTAAAAAATTATTTATAAAATATGAAGACTTAGAGTTAAATAGAGATAAAACATTTTTAAAAATACTTAACTTTGTCAACGAGCTTCTAAATAAAAATGATGAAATTGATGAAAAAAAATTAAGAAATTCTATTAAAAGCACTAACTTTGATGTATTGAAAAAAGAAGAGGAAAAATATGGTTTTTCAGAATCGGTGTATTCTTTTAAAGATAATAAAAAAAGAATTTTTTTTAATTTAGGTAATAAAAATAATTATAAAAATCTTTTAAAGCAAAAAACCGTAGAAGCGATAGAAAAAGAATTTAATAAAGAAATGAAAGAAATTGGATATTTGTAAAATTTAAAAACTTAAAGCTCTTAATAAATGAAAAATATCTCAAAATTAATTGAAAAATCAAAGCAATTACATCAAGCAGGTAAAATTGATGAGGCAATAGAAAAATATAAAATTTTAGTCAAGACAATAAAGAACAACTCACAGATATATTATCTACTTGGCACAGGATTTTTACAAAAAAAAAATTATAAGCAGGCACTTTTATATTTAACAAAAGCCATAGAAATAAAAGATGATGTTGAGACTTATTATAACAATATTGGTATAGCACTCAGTCAGTTAAATAATAACGAAGAAGCAATAGTAAATTATAAAAAAGCATTAAATATTAATCCAAAATTTATTGACGCTAATATAAATTTAGGGATAGCTTATAAAAAAGTTATTAATTTTAAAGAGTCAATCAAATATTTTAATAACGCCCTAAAGTTATCACCTAATAATTACAAGATTTATAATAATATTGGGAATTTACTAAGAGATATGGGTGAAGTCGATGAAGCAATTAAATCATATGACAAATCCATTAAGCTTAAAAATGATAACGCAGAAGCCTATAATAATAAAGCTGAGATATTTCTATCAAAAAAAAAATTTGTGGATGCAATTGAAATGTTTGGTAATGCTCTAAAAATAGATCCAAAATTTCCCTATTTATTTGGAAAACTTTTTCATACAAAAATGCATATATGCGCCTGGGAAGATTTTAAGGATAATTTAAAAAAGATTGAGAGAGACATAAAAAATAATGAAAAAATAATAGAACCATTCCCAATGTTATCATTGATTGATAACATGAATTTGCAGAAAAGAAATTCAGTTCTTTACAACAACATAGCATTTCAAAAACAAGAGCGGGACACAAAAATAATTACTAATATTAGATCAAAAAAAATTAAGTTAGGTTATTTTGGTGCAGAATTCTACAATCATCCTGTATTACAATTAACAAGAGATATTTATAAAAATCATGATAAAACAAAATTTGAAGTATATGGTTTTTTTCATGGGCCTGTTAAAGATAAACTTCATTTTGAGGTTCAGAAATATTTTGATAATTTTTATGATGTTACAAATCAATCAGATGAGGAAATTATTTCACTTAGCAGAAAGATAGGTATTCAGATTGCTGTTAATTTAACGGGATATACTTCGGACTCTAGAAATGAAATATATCTAAAGAGAGTTGCTCCAATTCAAATAAGTTTTCTTGGCTACTCAGGAACTATGGGAACAGATTTTATTGATTACATTATTGGCGATAAAGTACTAATTCCTGATAAATATAAAAAGTATTACACTGAAAAAGTTCTGACTATGCCGGGTACTTTTTTTCCTAACCCTGCAAACATAATCATATCAAACAAAAATTTTAATAAAAAATCTTTGGGTATTCCAAATGATAGTTTTGTATTTGGAAGTTTTAATAATAGCTACAAAATAACTCCAGATATATTTGAAATATGGATGAGAATTTTAAAAAAAAGTAAGAAAAGTGTTTTATGGTTATTAGACAATAACAAAATAGCTTCAAACAATTTAAAAAAGGAGTGTAAAAGATGTGATGTCGATCCGGATAGAATAATCTTTGCTGAGAAACTCATCTATGCAGAACACTTAAAAAGATTTGAAATTATGGATCTTTTTTTAGATACATTTCCATATAATGGGCACACAACAGTAATTGAAGCTATTAGAAGAAAAGTGCCAACTTTAACATTAATGGGTGAGTCTTTTGCTTCGAGAGTTGCTGGTAGTATCCTAAATGCTATTGGTTTAGAAGAATTAATATCAACTGATATTGAAGATTACTTAAATAAAGCTGTTGAATTATCACAAAATCATAAAAAATTTAGAGAAATCAAAAAAAAGATTGAAAACAAGAATGCCTTGGTTTTATTCGACTCAAAAAAATATACACAAGATTTGGAAAAATTATATTTTAATACTATAGAAAAAAATCTTTAAGCTGGTTTATTCATAGAATTAAAGAAATCACTGTTATTTTTAGTGTCCTTTAATTTAGAGTTTATGAATTCTATTGCATCCATAGATCCCATGGGAGCTATTATCCTTCTAAGAACATTCATTTTTTGAAGATCATTTTTATCGAAAATTAATTCTTCTCTTCTTGTACCCGATTTAGTTATATCTATTGCTGGGAATATTCTCTTTTCAGATATTTTCCTATCAAGGATAGTTTCGCTATTTCCTGTTCCTTTGAATTCTTCGAAAATTACTTCATCCATTCTACTTCCAGTATCAATTAATGCAGTTGCAATTATTGT
Source organism: uncultured Pelagibacteraceae bacterium (assembly GCA_902572225.1). Classification (GTDB taxonomy): domain Bacteria; phylum Pseudomonadota; class Alphaproteobacteria; order Pelagibacterales; family Pelagibacteraceae; genus Pelagibacter. The sequence continues at coordinate 9,457 of CACGFJ010000018.1, forward strand.
TAATGATCCACCTTCTTCAATGTTTCTTGCTGCTCCAAAAAATCTTTTTGGTCTTTGTAATGCATTAGCATCAACACCACCTGTTAAAACTTTACCTGAACTTGGTACAACAGCATTATATGCTCTTCCCAGCCTAGTTATTGAATCTAATAATATAACAACATCTTTTTTATGTTCTGTTAACCTCTTTGCTTTTTCAATTACCATTTCTGCAACGGCGACGTGTCTTTGAGCAGGTTCGTCGAACGTTGAACTAATAACTTCTCCTTTGACAGTTCTTTGCATATCTGTAACTTCCTCTGGTCTTTCATCTATTAGCAGTACCATCAAATAGCACTCAGGGTGATTAGCGGTTATAGAATTTGCAATACTTTGAAGTATCATTGTTTTACCAGCTTTTGGGGGCGAAATAATTAACGATCTTTGTCCTTTTCCAATTGGACTTACAAGGTCAATTAGTCTGGGCGTTAAATCAATCTTTTTTTCAACTTTATTTTTCTCAACTTCCATTACTAGCTGTTTGTTTGGGTATAAAGGTGTCAAGTTATCAAATGCAATTTTATGTTTAAATTTGTCTGTTTCTTCGAAATTTATTTTGCTTACTTGTAAAAGCGCAAAATATCTCTCACCTTCTTTTGGAGATCTAATAGGTCCCTCAACAGTATCTCCTGTCCTTAAACCAAAACGTCTAATTTGATTTGGGCTTACATATATATCATCAGCTCCAGGAAGATAATTTGACTCTATTGCTCTTAGAAAACCAAAACCGTCTTGAAGCAATTGTAAAACACCACCACCGGTAATTTCTTCACCTTTCTCGGCTAATTTTTTTAAAATTGCAAAATAAATCTCTTGTCTTCTAAGTGTGCTAGCATTTTCAATGCCTAAGTTTTCGGCTTCTGTGATAAGCTTTTCGGAACTCTTTTCTTTTAATTCTTGAATATTCATATTAATGGGGAAGTTTGTTAGATCTAATTAATATAGTTGTGAGTTAAGAATATTTCAACCCTATAAAGGCTTAAAAATTACAACAAAAACAATCAAAATAAGCAATATTGTAGGTATTTCGTTAATAAATCTATAAAATTTGTGTGAGCGATTATTTTGATCAATTTTAAACTGATTTAAAATGTTTCCTAAATAAAAATGATACAAAGTAAGCAATAACACAAAAACTATTTTTAAAACCATCCACTTTTGACCTAGTTGCTGAAAACCTATACTGTGTATCAAAAGCAAACCAAATATCCATGACAAAATCATTGCTGGCGTCATAATATAAAAATATAATTTTCTTTCCATCACCTTAAATACTTCTTTAATTTTGATTTCATCATTATTTTCTGCATGGTAAACAAAAATTCTTGGGAGATATAATAGACCTGCCATCCATGAAATTACAGAAATTAAATGTAAAGATTTAAAAAGAAGATAATAATTCATCAATTAAATATTTCTCATAATTAAGTTGCTGATTAAACTTATGTGATCGTCATTATCGTTTAAGCATGGAATCATATCAAAATTTTCTCCTCCAGAATCTATAAAGCTCTCTTTTCCTTGAATCAAAATTTCTTCCAAAGTTTCTACACAGTCTGAAGAGAAGCCTGGGCATATAGCAAGCACATTTTTTTTTCCCTCCTTAGGTAGGCTCTCCAATGTTTTATCTGTATAAGGTTTGAGCCATTCTTGGGGCCCAAATCTTGATTGAAAAGTAGTTTTAATTTCTATTGAATTAAATTTTTCAGATATTAACCTAGTAGTTTTATGACAATAACAATGATACGGATCACCTTTATCAAAATATTTCTTTGGTATTCCATGATAAGAAGCCAGGATTAAATCAGGCTTCCAATTAATATTTTTTAATTTAGTAGTTATAGAATTTACTAAAGCATCTATATACAAAGGATCTGACTCGTAATGAGGGATAATTTTCAATGAAGGTTGCCACCTCATATCCATTAAAGTTCTATATACTTCGTCACATACAGTAGCTGTAGTGGCTGCAGCGTATTGAGGATACAGAGGTAAAATGACTAAATTTTCACAGCCTTCTTCATGTAATTTTTTTATTTTACTTTTAATACTTGGATTTCCATATCTCATTGCAAAGTCTACTATTAAGTTTTCATTTGATATTGATTTTGAGACTTTTTCAGTTTGTTTTTGGGTATAGTACAATAATGGAGACATATTTATGTCTTTCATCCAAATCTCTTTATAAGCTTTTGCTGTTTTAGATGGTCTCAAGTTTAAGATAATAATATTTAAAATTAATTGCCATAAAATTGGATTAACTTCTATAACTCTTCTATCTGATAGAAATTCTTTTAAATATTTTCTGATGTCTAACCATTTCGTTGAATCTGGGGTTCCTAGATTAATGATTAAAACTCCAGTTTTACCAAACCGTACCTCGGGATGCTTTTCCATTATTTAAAATTCCTAACAATTTTCACTAATTCTTCAACTGTTTCAATTTGTGTTTCTGGAAGGATGCCATGACCTAAATTAAATACGTAAGGATAGTCTTTAAATATTTCTAAGTATTTTGTTACTTCATTTTTGAGGTTTTCACTGTCTGTTAATAGTATTTTAGGATCCAATCCACCTTGTATTGGAATATCAATATTATCAATTAAACTTTTTGGATCTATGTTATAATCTATGTTTATCATGCTAGGTTTTACATTTTTACAGAATTCGAGATAATTAGTTATGCCCCTCGGGAAGCAAATTACTGGCACACCAAGTTTTTTGGTATAATCAACTAAAGATAATGTAGGTTTGTATAGAAATTTATCAAAATCAGTTTTTATTAAACCCGCCCAACTATCAAATATTTGTATTATTGTTGCTCCTGCATTTACTTGGTTTTTGATATGTATTTTGATAAATTTATCTAAAATACTCAACAAATTGTTTATTAGAAAGGGGTCTTTGAAGAAGGTATTGGAGAGACCATTTTTCGGTGAAACTTTGTTAATCATATAAACTAACAATGTCCAAGGAGCACCCACAAAACCTATTAGGTCTTTATTTTTAATTTTTTCATTGTTACTTAAATTTTTTAATAAGTCATATATTGGTGATAGTTTATTGGTCAATAATTCATCATTTAATTTAACGAATTTATCTAAATTAATCTTTCCGAGGTTAGGCCCAAAATTTTTTTTAAATTCCACTTCCTGTCCAAGTCCATAAGGTAACATAAGAATATCAGAAAAAATAATAGCAGCATCGAAACCAAATCTATCAATTGGTTGTAGTGTTATTTCCTCTGAAAGTTTTGGGTTTAAACATAGCTTTATAAAATTTGTGTTTTTTTTTCTGATTTCTCTAAATTCAGGGAGATACCTTCCTGCTTGTCTCATGAGCCATATAGGATTAAAACTTGTGTCTTTATTTAAAATACAGTTTTTTATTGGTGTCATATATAATTAAGAATAATATATTTAGATTTATTATTAGTATGATTTGTAGATAACGTAAATTACTCAATTTCAACACTTTTTACACATTTTATATATTTGGTATGTAATAAAACTCTTTAAAAAGAAGGCTTATTTGATCATTTTAAGAAAAATGTAAAATTGTTGATAAGATATTAACATTTATAAATATGTTAATTAAGTGATTACAAATAACAAAATACTAGCAGATGTTACTTAATTGAAAATATCTCTTATTCTTGTAAAACTTTGTTAACAAATTATACATGAAAAATACACATCAAGTTTACCTAATTTCCGACTCGACCGGTGAGACACTTGATAGAATTTTTATGGCTCTTAAAGCTCAATTTAATAATTTTGATTACGATTTAAATCAATTTTCATTTACAAGAACGGAGAATCAAATTTCATCAATCCTCAATGATGCTCAAAAAAAAGACAGTCCAATAATTTTATATACTGTAGTTAACAGTAAATTAGCAAAATTTTTAGCTGACGAGGCAAATAAAAGAAATATTCCTTGTTTTGGGGTTTTGGGAGATCTAATTTTGAATTTTTCAAAGATATTAAATGAGAAAGCGACCCACAAACCAAGTGCACAACATGTTTTAAATGAAGATTATTACAAAAGAATCGAGGCAATACAGTTTACGATGAATCATGATGACGGAAATAATACGGAAAGTATATTGGAATCAGATATTATTTTAGTTGGTGTTAGCAGAACTAGTAAAACTCCAACCTCTATTTATTTAGCAAACAAAGGATTAAAAACTTCCAATATACCGCTGGTTAATGAAATGAGCATACCAAAAGGAGTGGTTGAAACAAAAAATATTTGTGTAATTGGATTAACAACAGAAGCAGAGAGATTGTTTGATATCCGTAGAAATAGACTCAACTCATTAAAAGAAAATGAGGCTTCTGATTATACTAATTTAGAAAAAATAAGAAATGAAGTTGATCAATCTAAGAAATTATTTAAGAAAAATAAATGGCCCGTTATTGATGTGACCAGAAAATCTGTTGAAGAGACTGCAGCTTCTATAGTTAAAATTTTTGAAATACAGAACAAAAATGTTTGAAATAATTTTAGCTTCAAAAAGCAAGGTTAGGGAAGAAATTTTGAAAAGAAACAATTTTATTTGTAAAGTTCAGCCATCGAATATTGATGAAGAACCAGTAAAACAGAGCCTAATAAAAGAGGGTGCAACCCCTGAAATAATATCGAAAAATTTAGCAGAATTAAAAGCAAACAAAGTAAGCAATAAATTTCATGATCTTATTGTTTTAGGAGCAGACAGCGTCATAGATCTCGAGGGAGAATTAATATCAAAGCCAAAAGATAGAAATGAAGCACTAAATATTTTAAAAAAACTTAATGGAAAAAAACACTCTTTAATTAGTTCGGTCTGCATATCTAAAAATGGCTCTATGATTTGGAATTATACTGACAGAGCTTATTTAACTATGAAAACATTTTCAGATAATGAGCTTGTAGATTATTTAAAAAAAATATCAGATGAAGTGTTATTCGCTTACAATGTTTATCAAATTGAAGGAGAAGGTAAAAATTTATTTGTTAATATAGATGGAGACGAAGACACAATTATGGGTTTACCAGTTAAAAAAATAAAGAAGTATGTGAGCAATTATAAATGAAAAAATTTTTAGTAATTGGAAATCCTGTTGAACATTCTTTATCACCAAAACTACATAATTATTGGCTTAAAGATAATAATATTGAAGCAATTTATGGAAAATTAGAAACCCATGAAAATGATTTACCAGAACTATTTAAAAACTTAAAAGATGAAAAATTAGATGGGTTAAATGTTACAGTACCATATAAAAAGGCAGTTATACCTTATGTTGATGTTCTTAGTGGTCATGCTTTAAGAACACAATCAGTTAATACTATTTCTTTTCACAATGGTAATTTAATTGGACATAATACAGATATTGAAGGTTTTGAAATTAGTATAAAAAAATTAAATTATGATGTTAAAGGTAAGACTATAATAATATTAGGTGCAGGAGGAGTTGTCCCTTCAATAGTTTATGCTTTAAAAAAAATGAATGCATCAAAGATCATTTTAAGCAATAGAACTAAAGAAAAAGCAGAGGAATTAAAAAATATATTCAAAGATTTAAGTGTTTTAGATTGGGGTGAAATAGTTGATTTTGATATGATAATTAACGCAACGAGTTTGGGGTTAAAAGAAAATGATAAGTTTGGAACAGATTTTATAAAAGCTGGAAAAAATAAACTATACTATGATGTTATTTATGAACCTTGTGATACTGAATTTTCTGAAGCTGCAAAGATTGTAGGAAACACTTATGAAAATGGTTTAAATATGTTCTTATTCCAGGCTCAAAAGGCATTTAATATTTGGCATAATATTGATCCAATTATAAATGATGATTTAATAAAATTTTTAAAGAGTTAAAAATTGTGAGACTAAAAAATAAAGTAGCAATTATTACAGGTTCAGCGTCAGGTTTTGGTAAAGGAATAGCCAAAAAATTTTCTGAAGAAGGTGCAAAATTAATATTAGTTGATATCAATTCAAATTTGTTAAAAAAGGTTTCAAAATCATTATCCCAAGATTGCTTTGTTGCAGACGTATCAAAAGATTCAAATTTTAAATCTTTATTAAAATATGTTTTTAAAAAATATAAGACAGTTGATATAATTGTTAATAATGCTGGAATAACCCATAAACCAAAAAACATGGAAGCTGTAACAGGAAAGGAATTTGATAAAGTATTTAATGTAAATGCCAAATCAGTTTATTTAAGTGCAAAATATTTTGTACCGAAAATGAAAAAATTAAAAAGAGGTGTAATTTTAAATGTGGCCTCAACAGCAGGATTATCGCCAAGGCCTAAATTAAATTGGTACAATGCCAGTAAAGGATGGATGATAACAGCAACTAAAGCAATGGCAGTAGAACTTGCCCCGTATAAAGTTAGAGTAAATGCAATTGCTCCAGTAGCAGGCAAGACGCCATTATTAAAGTCATTTATGGGAGGTAGTTCTTATAAAAAAAAACATGCATTTCTCTCAACAATACCTATTGGTAGATTTTCAACACCGCAAGACATGGGCAATGCTGCTTGTTTTTTATGTTCAGAAGAAGCAAGTATGATTACTGGTGTTGTGTTAGAGGTTGATGGTGGAAGGTGTATATAATAATTAATAAAGGAATTTATGATTAGAGTGTGTGTACTAGGTAGTATTGCTTCTGGGAAATCTTTTATTTCAAAATTATTCAATTGCCCTATTTTTAATGCTGATATGGAAGTTGTTGATATATATAAAAAAGATAAAAGTTGTTTTAAAAAGCTGAATAAAAAATTTCCTAACTATGTTAAGTCATTCCCAATTAAAAAATCAGAACTAATTAATGCTATATCTTCAAACAATAAAAGTTTAAAATTAATATCATCCATTGTTCATCCAATTGTAAGAGAAAGAATGAAAAAATTTTTAAGAAAAAAAAAAAACTCAAAAATGATAGTTTTAG
>CACGFJ010000019.1 GCA_902572225.1 uncultured Pelagibacteraceae bacterium
ATTCGCAGTTATATAAAATTTAAACATAGCATTCTTCATTAAAACTGAAGTTATGTCTCTTCCATCTAGGACAGAACCAGCAAATTTTTTTGGTGGATTGAAAGCACAATTCAACTGAAATCTTTTTACAATTTTTCTTATTTCTTTGTCTCTTGCAATTATGGCGGCAGATAATGCAACCTTATCAGATAATAATTTTTTATCATTTAGATCTTCTAATTTTATTTTATTCATTTGCTTTTTAACTAATATTGTGTTGAATTTTTTATTTTTAATCAGTCTGAGATATCCGATTTTTCTATATATTTTACCTGTATCCAGGTATAGTAGTTTATACTCTTTCGCTATTAGTTTTGCCTGTGTTCCTGCACCAGCTGCTGCGGGCGAGTCAATTGCAACTGTTATTATATTTTTCCTTTTTTTCAATTTTTTTTTGATTTTATTTGTTTAATTATTTTAAAAAAATTTGGAAATGAACTGTTTACTGAATCTTTGTCATAAATTTTCCAATTACCTCCTAGAACTAATGCAGCAATATAAGACATCATAAATATCCTGTGATCTTTTCTAAAATTATTAATTAAATAATTTCCTTGCAAATTTAAATTTGGATTACCAAAAATCTTTATATTATTAAATTTACGTTCTACCTTTACTCCAATTTGTCTTAAAATATCTACCGCTATATCAAGCCTTGGACTTTCTTTTTGATTTAGTTCACCTAAATTTTTAAAAGATGATACTCCCTTAGCTTTTGCCGCAACTAAAAAAATTATTAAAAATTCATCTATAGCAGAACTATTTAAGCTTTCAGGACAATTTATAGATTTAATATTTTTTGTACTTTTTATAAATAAATCAGCAATAATTTCACCTTTGTAATTTCTCTTATTTTTAAACAAAATATTTGCGTTCATTTTATTTAAAATTGTTATCACACCCGTTCTAGTTTTATTTATATTTACATTTTTAATAATTAACTGAGAATTATTAGCGAGTAATGTTAAAACAATAAAAAAAGCACTAGAACTAATATCTCCTGGCACATTATAATTAAAACCACTAAAATTACTTATTCCCTTTATTTCAATTGTATCGTTTACTTTTTTACTAGTTACTTTTATTGGAATACCCAAGGTTTTAAATAATAATTCAGTGTGATTACGAGACCTCTTTGCTTTAATTTTTGTTACTCCTGGTGTCTTTAAAGCTGCTAACATTACTGAACTTTTACATTGTGCACTTCCAATTTTTTCCTCAAAATTTATAGGTCTTAAAAACTTTGATCCAACAATTTTAACTGGCAACATATTATTTTTTGAGACAATGTTTACTCCAAAATTTTTTAAAGGTTCAGTCACTCTCGAAAAGTCTCTTTTTGACAAACTTTTGTCTCCTTTAATCGTTATCGTCTTTTCTGAATTTATTAATAATCCAAGAATCAATCTTGCAAATGTTCCTGAGTTACCTGCATTTAAACTTATAGATTTACTGGTATCAAATCCATTAATACCAAATCCTTGTATTTCATAAAAATTATTAATTTTTTTATAGTTTATACCTAATTTTTTTATTGATCTAAGAGTATTGATAACATCTTCAGACTCTAAAAGATTATAAATTTTTGATTTACCAATAGCTTGAGAAGCGAGAAGAACACACCTAATTGAAATACTTTTATCACCATTAATTTCAATTTTTGATTTAAAGCTAGGTATTTTTTTTTTGATATTTATAATTTTTTTCATAGATGAATTAATTTATATTAAATTCATCACCAAAATATTGAGTTTTTGCCTCGTTATCTGAAATTACTTCTTTAGGACTACCTGATGCAATTATTTTTCCATTAGATAATATTACAGCTTTGTTTACACAATTTAATAGATCTCTAGCTTGGTGATCACACACAACAACAGAAATTTCATCTGAGGATTGCAAGTTTAAAATTATCTCTTGAAGCATTTTTATTGTTAAAATATCTAGAGCGGCAAATGGTTCATCTAATAGTAAAATTTTTGGATCATTAATTAATGACATTGCTATCACAAGCTTCTTTTTTTGACCACCTGATAAATGTTTAGCTTTTATATTTAATAGAGATTCAAATTCAAATTGGGAGATTAACTTGTTAATTTTTTGACTCCTCAATTCTTTTTTATTTATATGTATTTCTGATACAAGTATTAAATTATCAATTAAAGTCAAATCGTTGATAAGACCCCCATATTGTGGAACTAAGCCTAGTTTAAAATTTGTGAATCTTTCATTGATAGGTAATTTAGTGCAATCAGTTCCATTTATATAAATCTCACCATAATTCGGATCTTTCAACCCAGCTATCAAATTAAAAATTGTAGATTTCCCCGCACCATTTGGACCCAAAATTCCTAGTATTTCCTGTTTATTAATTTTTAAGTTTAAGTTTTCAATTATTTGCCTTTTGTTATAAAAAACTGAAACATTTTTTAATTCTACAATTGTTTCACTATTTTTATAATTATTTACTTTAAATTTTTTTATTAAAGCCATTATTTACTTTTAATTTCTACTTTATCATTTGAGTTTATATTTATTTCTTTAGTCATTAAATTAAATGAAATCTTTTGGGCTTTAATATACATATCATCATCTTTAACGACAACATTATTATAAGCTATAGCAACATCATCATCTATCAGTAATTCAAGATTATCACAATTAATTTCCTTCTTATCATATTTTAGCACAACATTACTGTAAAATTCAGACTCTTGATTTGCGTAATTATAGTTTGCATAATCGGATGATATATAAATTTTTGATTTCTCTTTTGATGTTATTGATCCTCTTACTTCTTCTAAATTCAATATACTATTATTATCAATATTTGTTTTCCCGTATTTTGCTAAAACTTTATAAACATCTCCATTTTTATTTGTAGCAACATATTCAATATCTTTTGTTAAATTTTTCAATTTTTTTTGATCTTCTTTAACCTGATTTGTAGTTATATTCTTGATTTCATTTTCAGTTTTGTTGAGATCAATATTTTTTGTTTTCTTTTTATTTTCTAATTTAGCTTTATCTAATCTATTATTTTCTTCTAAGATTTCCTGATCTTGATTAAAATCATTTTCAATTTTATTTAAGTTTTTAAAATCCATGACCTCTTTTTTTGATGATCCTGAATAAAAATAAAGAAAATATATTCCACCAATTATTATAAAGATTAATAATAATAAGATAAGCTGCAACAAAGATTTGATGGACATTAATTAATATTTGATTTTAAAATATCATGCATATGTATTAAACCAATCGTTTTTTTTGAAAATTTATTTTTGTGAATACAAAGGGAGGTTATTTTTTTTTGATTCATAATTGATAATGCTGATGCTGCCAATGTATTCTCATTAACACTTATTGGATTTTTCTTCATTACCTTTTTAATTTCTAACTCTTCAAATTTATGATATTTTTGAGCAATTCTTTTTAGATCACCATCTGTAATAATCCCAGATGTATATCCATTTTTTCTAATAACTATCAAAACCCCTAATTTTTTATTAGTTATTATTTTTAAAGCCTTTTTCATCTTAGTATTTTCTAAAACAAATGGTAATTTTCGACCTTTTATCATTAAATCCTCTACGGTTTTAAGTTTAATTGATAAAGTCCCACTTGGATGGAATTTTTTAAAATCTAATTTGGTAAACTTTTTATAATACATGCAAGCTACTGCTATTGCATCTCCAAGTGCTAGTTGTGTCGTAGTTGAAGAAGTTGGAACTATGTTTTCTGGTCCAGCTTCCTTAGAAATAGGCATCAAAAAAGAACAATCTGAATTTTTGTATAGCGTTGAATTTTTCTTTGATGTTATACCGATTAGTTTTATATTTTTGTTTCTTGAAACATACTGTATTATATTTTTAAGCTCATTACTTTCACCGCTATTGCTTATTAATATCACTACATCATTAGATGTAATTTGACCCATATCCCCATGACTTGCATTTAATGCATCCAAGAAAAAGGAAGATGTGCCTGTTGATGAAAAAGTTGCAGCCCATTTTCTTGCAACAATCCCACTTTTACCTACTCCAGAAATTATAACTTTCCCATTTTTGCAGTTGATTAATATATTTACTATTTTATTGAAAGAAGGGTTAATGCATCTTTTTAAATTTTTTAGCGCATTAATCTCAAATTGCACAACATCTTTTGCAATATTTTCTAATTTTTTTTTTTGCATTAATGTGACCAAATATCAGATGTAAAGGAAGCCAAATCTAAATCAACTCTACTATTAATAAATTTTATAGTATTTTTATATAAAATATCTCTTTTTTCTCTAATTAAAATTTTGAAAAGACTTTCATATATTTCATGAAGATAAATAACATCTTTTGCACAATATTGCAGTTGCTTTTCACTTAAATCACCTCCAAAGTCTGAAGATTGAAGGTTCTTATTTAAATCAACACCAACAAATTCTTTAACTAAATCTTTTAATCCATGTTTATCACTGTAACTTCTCGCTAACTTGCTCATTATTTTTGTACAACTTACGTTTTGAACGGTAACTTTTAAATATTTTTTTAAAAATAATAAATCAGCTCTAGCAAAATGAAAAATTTTATTTACTTCTTTATTTTCCAAAATTTTTTTTAGATTAGGAGCGTTGTATAAATTTCGATTTAATTGGATAATGTGTGCATCTTTATTTCCAGTTGAAATTTGCACGAGACAAAGACGGTCTCTTTCAACATTAAGGCCCATAAATTCACAATCCACAGCAATATTGTCACCTAGCTCTATTTGATCTGGCAAATCTTCTTTGTGTAATTTAATATCTAAGTTCATTAAAAGAATATATATATGAAACAAAAAGAAATTCTACTTTTCGGTGCATCTGGCCAGATAGGAAGAAATCTCATAAGAAAGTTATCTATAAATAACTATAAAATTACTGCAGTTACAAGAAATATTCATAGAACTGGATATATTTTGAAAACCCAGGCAAACCCCGGCTATTTAAATTTAGTTGAACTAAATGGTTTCAATTACGAAAAAATAAGAAATTTAATAAAGAGTTGTTCTATTTGTGTAAACTTAATTGGAATATTATACGAAAAAAAAAGAGGACAGTTTAAATCTATACATACTGATTTACCACACATGTTATCAAAAATATCATCTGATTTAGAAATTGAAAAATTTGTTCATCTATCTGCACTTGGAATTGAAAAAGCTTATAATAGCGGTTATGCCATGAGTAAGAAAGATGGAGAAAGTAAAGTTTTGAAAAATTTTAAAAGATCAATTGTTATAAAACCTTCAATTGTTTATTCTGTTGATGATAAATTTACTACAAGATTTATGACACTTTTAAGTAGGCTTCCTTTTATGCCACTTTATTATAATGGAGAGACCAAATTTAGCCCAATACATGTATCCGAACTCGTTGAGATAATATTTAGAATGATAGAAAGCAAAAATCAAAGTTTGACTTTAGAATGTATTGGGCCAGAAATTTTATCATTTAAAGAAATTATAAAAAATTTATTAATATCAATTGATAAAAAGAGAATTTTATTACCACTCCCTTTACCAATAGCGAAAGTATCTGCCAAAATTTTACAATTATTACCGAATCCTTTACTTACCGAAGATCAACTTAATTTATTAAAATTTGATAATATAAAATCAGGATTATATAAAACTAACTTTGATATAAATATAAAAACAAATAAAATATTTAAATTAGAAATTGAAAAGTATAGTTATAATTGGAAAATGGGTGGACAATATACTAGAGACAGGAAATAATTAATTAAAATGCTTTCATATGTAGTTATAGGAATATGTGTAATTTTATTATTAGCTGTTATTTTTATATCAGCTAAACCTATAAGTATGGGTATCGAGGCAAGAAGAGAGATAAAAGAAAATTCTTCATTGCCAGATAATAAAATTACAGAAGATCAAAATTTATCAGACGATCTTGACCAGAATAAGAATATCACAGATGAAATAATTAAACTTAATAGACTTAGAGAAGAGGGTGTATTGAGTAGCGAGGAATTCGAGAAAGCGAAAAAAAAAATTTTAGATTAAGCTGATTTAATTTTCTTTTCTATGAATTTTGGCATTTCATCATCTTTATCAATAATATCTTCTTTCTTACCTTTAGGCTGAAAAACAATCATTAAATGTAAAGGGCAATAAGAAAATTTCTCAACATTTTTTCTACCACAAAAACTTGCATCTTTATCATTTGGATTTTTTTCCATATATTTACAAGTATCTTCAGTAAGTTCTTCTAAACTAAGATTTTTTGCTGGTTCGAAATCTTTGTTTAAGAGAAGTGATTTAAACTTTCCTCTTTTGCCTTTAAAACTATTTTCGTTATTTATTTTAAATGAGTCTTTTTTTGTGCTCTTAAAAGTTTTAGTCTTTATCTTGGATGAAAGATTAAGACGATGAGCCTTCCCAATAACTGCGTTCCTTGAAACACCTCCAATTATCTCTGCAATCTGACTAGCTGTTTGATCTTTCCCCCAAAGTTCTTTTAATTTATTTACTTTTTCTTCTGTCCAACTCATTATTAATACTACATTTAGTGTTAATTTTAATTTATACAACATGATGTTGCATAATCTAGAGTTAAAACAAGCCTTTTTTAATATTTTTCAACAAATAAATTAAAATTATAACTTCTGGTTGCAAATTAATCTTTCAAATAAAATAAAAAAAAATATAAGTAAATATGAGCGCTTTAGCACCAAATTATAAAAGAAAAAATTTATCATTTGTAAGTGGAAAAGGTAGTTTTCTTATATCAACCGATGGTAAAAAATATTTAGACTTTGTTCAAGGTATTGCGGTGAATTCTCTTGGACATGCAAATAAAAAACTTATCAAAGCAATTAATAAACAATCAAAAAAACTTTGGCACGTATCTAATGCATTTAAAATACCCGAAGGAGAAAAATTAGCTGGTAGATTGGTTAAAAAAACTTTTGCAGATTCTGTGATTTTTCAAAATAGTGGGGCTGAAGCAACTGAAGCTGCAATTAAAGTAGCTAGAAGATATTTTTACTCTATCGGAAAAGAAAATAAAAATAGAATAATTTGTATCAAAAATTCTTTTCATGGCAGAACAATTGCTGCAATTCATGCAAGTGGTTCAAAAAAAATGACACAGGGATTTGGACCAAAAATACCTGGTTTTGATCATTTTAAATTTGGAGATCATAAAAAACTAAAAAGGCTAGTTAATAAAAATACTGCTGCAATAATGATCGAAACAGTCATGGGAGAGGGAGGTATTAAAGTAATACCTAACTGGTGCATTAAAGCTATAAGAGATTTATGTAATAAAAAAGGAATACTTTTAATACTTGATGAAGTTCAATGTGGAATTGGAAGAAGTGGTAAGTTTTTTGCTTTTGAATACGCAAAAGTTAAACCAGATATAGTGCCTATAGCAAAAGGGATTGGTGGAGGTTTTCCTATAGGGGCAGTTTTGATGACGAAAAAAATTGCTAAAGCTATGATACCGGGTACTCATGGATCTACATTTGGAGGAAATCCTCTCGCAATGGCAGTAGGTAATGCTGTTTTAGATCAAATAAATAGGAACTTATTAATCAATGTAAATAAAATGTCTAAATATTTTATTCATGAGCTTAATAAAATAAAAATTAAATATCCCAAGGTGATTAAAGAAGTTAGAGGAGTAGGATTATTAATTGGTTTACAACTTTTTAAGGACCAAACTGAGTTTATAAAAAAATTAATGGAAAATAAATTATTGACTATTAGAGCAGCTGAAAATGTAATAAGAATTTTACCTCCATTAAATGTAAAAAAAAGAGAAATTGATATAGCTTTAAAAATTATCAGTAAAGTTTGTAATGAAATAAAATGAAACACTTTATAAATTTAAAAGATATTCCCAGTAGAGATCTTAGAAAAATAATTGTTGATGCAAAACAAAGAAAAAAAAAAAGAAAAAATTTAAATACTTTAGAGCCAGATAAAGGATCACCTCTTAAAGGTAAAATGCTAGTACAAATGTTTGAAAAAGCAAGTTCAAGAACAAGAATAAGTTTTTATTTAGCCATTAAACAGCTTGGTGGAGGAACATTGACACTTAGATCTAACGAACTTCACCTTGGACAAGGTGGTGAGACTATTGCTGACACCGCTAAAATTTTATCTACATATGGCGATGGTTTTATGTTGAGAACTGATGACGATAAAAAAATTGAAGATTTCCAAAAGCATTTAAAAATACCAATAATAAATGGTCTAAGTCCATCATCTCATCCAACTCAAGTATTATCAGATATTTTTACTGTTGAGGAAATAAAAAAAAAACCAATATCAAAATTAAAAATTTGCTGGATTGGAGACTCTAATAACGTTTTGGATAGTTTAATTGCAGCATCTGTTAAGTTTTCCTTTAGATTAAGCATTGGATGTCCAAAAAAATTTGCGCCAGGCAAGAGGGTTAAAGATTGGGTAATTAAAAACAAGAAAAAAATTTTTATTTATCATGACCCAAAAAAAGCAGCTATGGATGCAGATGTAATTTTTTCTGATAAAGTAATATCTCTAAATGATAAAGTGAACAAAAAAAGAAAAAAACGACATTTTCAAAAATTTAAAATCAAAAAAGAGATTTTTAATTATACAAAAAAAAATTGTATTTTTTTGCACTGCTTGCCAAGAGGAGATGAAGTTGAGGAAAGTGTATTTTTAGGAAAAAATTCCCATGTCTGGCAACAGGCGTTGAACAGAGTTCATGTTCAAAAAAGTATTCTATTGTATTGCTTTGGAAAACTAAGGTAAAGGTAGTGGATTATCTGAATTTTGGTTAAGATATAAAATAACTGACGCCCTGTCTTTTTCTTTTCTTAATCCAGCAAATGCCATCTTAGTACCCTTAATATAACTTTGAGGTTTTTTTAAATAACCATTCATCTCTTCAAACGTCCAATCTTTGTCATATGCTGCCATTGCTTTTGAATATTTATAATCTTGTTTTGATGCAACTTTTCTTCCTATTATACCATACAAAGCAGGTCCGATTTTATTCTCTCCACCTTTATTTACTAAATGGCAAGCAGAACACTTTTTGAAAACTTTTTCTCCATGAGTAACATCTCCTAATGCAAGTAATGCAGATATATCAACTTTTTCCTCAATTTTTTCTGCTATTGAACTTGAAACTTGGGTACTTTCCTGAATATCTACTTTGTATGCTGATTTTTCTGGTTTATCTACATGAAAAGCAATGTCTGAAATTTTCCCAATTCCAATTACAAGTAGTGCAATCAGAAGCACAGCTGCAATAATTTTGTTTATTTCAAATGAATCCATTGTTTCTTTTTAATATGATCGTGTATCATGTTAAACAAAATTTGTAAGAAATTTAATTTATAAATTTGCGTCTCAAAGACGCATAAATACGAATAAATGAGTAATACAATTATAATAATTCCTTCGCGATTAGCAGCAACAAGACTCCCTCGAAAGCCATTAATAAAAATTAATAATAAAACTCTAATTATGCATGTATATGAAAAAGCTATACGAAGCCAAATTGGAGAGGTTTATGTTGCAACATGTGACGAGGAAATTGCCTCAGAAGTAAGAAAAAATGGAGGTAAATTTATAATGACAGATATAAATCACTCAAATGGGACGGATAGAGTATTTGAAGCCTCTCAAAAATTAGATTTAAAAGATATAGATTTTATTATGAATATCCAAGGTGATGAACCAATGATCAATCCATTAGATATTAAAAATTTAAATAAATTATCTAAGGAAAAAAACTTAAATATTTCAACATTAGCATACAACATTGAGAAAAATGAAGATTATAATAACGAAAATATTGTAAAAGTTATTACAAAAAATAAGATATCTGATAATTCAATATCGGAAGCTTTGAACTTTCATCGAGTAATTAAAGAAGATCGCTATGACAATATATATCAGCATTTTGGTATATACCTATATAATTATTCAGCTTTAAAAAAGTTTGTTAACTTAAAAAAAAGTAAAAATGAAATCAAAGAAAGACTGGAACAACTAAGAGCAATCGATAATAATATGAAAATCGATGTGCTATTGGCAAATTATTTTTCCTCTGGAATTGATACTAAAAAAGATCTAGAAGAATACATAAATTTATTGAATAAATAAGATATGAAAATTGTTTACCAAGGAATTGCTGGAAGTTATAGTGAGAGTTGTGCAAAACATATGTTTCCGAATATAGAGACTATTCCTTGCAAAACTTTCGATGAATGTTTTGAAAAAGCACATAAAGATAGCAATATTAGAGCAATCATACCAGAGTCCAACAAAACTACAGGAAACATTGGAGTAGAATATTTAATATTTAAACATAGGTTAAATATTTATGATGAATTTTTTTTCCCAATCAATCATAATTTAATTGGTATAAAAGGATCAAAATTAAAAGACATTAAAAATGTTTATTCCCATGCTCAAGCGTTAAGTCAAGCTTCAGAATTTATAAAAAAAAATAAATTTTTTGCCAATGTTAGAGCTGATACAGCAGGATCAGCAAAATATATCTCAGAAGAAAAAGATAAAACAAAAGGTGCAATTGCATCAAAATTAAGTGCTAAAATTTATAATTTAGATATTTTAAAAGAGAATATTCAAGATGATAACGATAACTACACAAGATTTCTGATAATGGGTAAAGATATAATTCAGCCAGAAATTGATAAAAATAATTTTATTACATCCTTTTTATTTAAACTAAGAGATAAGCCAGCAGCTTTATACTCTGCTTTATCTGGTTTCGCTATTAATGGAGTGAATATGACCAAACTTCAAAGTTTCCCTGAAAAAAATTCATTTTCATCCTTCTTTTTTCTGTGTGATATCGATGGACACTTAGATGATAAAAAAATAAAAAATTCATTAGAGGAATTAGCTTTTCATTGCGAGGATATGCACGTTCTAGGTGTTTATAAGGCACACGAATTTAGAGAAAAAAAATAATTAACTTTATTGTAGATTAGAAAAAATTATTGTTATAATACATTTGGAGGCCTTCCAGGTGGGATTACCATGAACTCCCCCAGACTTGAAAAAGAGCAAGGGTAATGAGTTTTTTCCAGGTTGGTTGGTCTCCTATTATGACAATAAAATCTCAAGTTTTGGCATTAAAATATAGACCTCAAACATTTAAAGATTTGATAGGGCATGAGGAAATTGCAACTACAATTTATAATTCTATTAAAAATAATACTTCAGCTAACGCTTTTTTGTTTACTGGCATTAGGGGAATTGGAAAGACCACATTTGCAAGAATTGTAGCAAAGGCATTGAACTGTGAGCAAGCCCTTGAAGGGAAGTGCGAAAAAAAATGCAGCCATTGCGAACCTATAGCAAATTCAAATCATATTGATGTTCTTGAAATGGATGCAGCAAGCAAAACAGGAGTAGATGATGTAAGGGAACTAATAGAATTTTCTAGATATCCACCATCAGTAGCAAAATTTAAAATTTTTATCATCGATGAAGTACATATGTTAAGCAAGCAAGCATTTAATGCATTACTTAAGACATTGGAAGAGCCCCCGGAGTATTTAAAATTTATTTTTGCAACCACTGAAGTAAAAAAAATTCCAATTACTGTTATATCCAGGTGTCAAAGGTATGATTTGTCTAGAGTTAAGTCTGAAGAACTGTTTGTTTTTTTAAAAGATATAACAATAAAAGAAAAAAAGAATGTTGAGGATAAAGCAATCAAATTAATAGCCAAATTATCGGAGGGATCTGTTAGGGATGCATTATCTTTACTAGATAGAGCAACAATTTTTAATAACGATAATTCCCTGACATTTGAAGATGCTCAAAAGATCTTTGGCTATGTCAACAAAAGTTCATATATAGAATTATTAGAAATAATTTTTTTAGGTGATGAGGAAAAAATAATAGATCATTACAGAAAATTGTACAATTCAGGTATTGAACCCAACCTATTTTTAAATGATTTCTTAGAGGTATTATATTTTGTTAAGAATATATCGTACATTGAAAATGTAGGAAATAATTTCTCATTAAATGATAGTGATTACAAAAAAATAACTTCTTTATCAAAAGAAATAGAGTTTAAAGCCTTATTATTATTTTGGGAATTTACTTTAAAAACTTTAAAAGAAATAAACATAGTTGCTAATCCAAATTTATTAGTTGAGATGTTTCTTGTACAGTTAACCTATTTGAAAAAAAAAAATGTAATACAAAATAATCAGCAAAATGAACTACACAAAACCCCAATAAAAAATATGGATGTGAAAAATACTATAAACAAAGATGCAATTAACCAAATTAAAAATATTAAACAAGAAGAGGATAAAATTGAAAAAAAAAGTACTCTAGAGATCAAAAATTTAGAAGATTTAATTAATATGTGCTTAGAAAAAAAAGAAATGAAACTAAAATATGAATTAGAAAATAATGTAAACTTAGTATCTTTTTCAAATATGAATATCGAAATTTCTTTTAATGATAAACTAAATAAGAATTTTGTAAAAGATTTATCTGAAAAATTGTATGATTGGACTAAAAACCGGTGGCTAATTTCTTTTTCAAAAGAAAAAGGTGAGATGAGTGAAAAAGAGAAAAAAAATAGTCTTAAAAAAAAGGATATCAAAGATTATGAAAACTCAAACGAATATAAAAACTTGTTGAATGTACTTCCTGATATTGAATTAATTAATATTGAAAAAAAAGATGACTGATTTTAATAAAATTCTTGAAAAAGCAAAAGAGATAGAAAAAAAAATGAAAGAAAGTCAGGAGAATCTCAAAAAAATTGAAGTTATTGGTGTTTCTGGAGGAGATGTGGTTAAAATTACTCTTAACGGAGATGGAGAGATGACTAAAATTTTATTAAGCGATAAAGTACTGAAAGAAGATAAAGAGATAATTCAGGATTTAATCACTGCAGCACATAATGATGCTAAAAACAAATTAAAATCTAAAACTTCTGAAGAAATATCTAAAGCAACTGGTGGATTAGGTGTACCAGGATTTAAGTGGCCGTTATAATTTAATGCAAAATCTGCCTGAAATAGAAAATTTAATTAAATTAATATCTAAATTACCAGGTCTTGGACCAAAGTCTGCAAAAAGAATAATTTTAAAAATGATTAACAATCGACAAGAAATATTAAAACCTTTAGCAAATAATCTAAGTGATGTGTTTAAAAATATAGAACGTTGTAAAATTTGTGGAACATTAAAATCTAATAATAATCTCTGCAATAATTGCGAAGACAAAAATAAAAAATTTAGCAAAATATGTGTTGTTGAAAACATTTCGGATCAATGGGCAATAGAAAGTTCATCTATTTTTCAAGGCTACTATCATATTTTAGGTGGCACTATCTCTGATAGTGCTAACGGAAATAATAGAGAAAATTTGCTTATTAATTCTCTAATTGAAAGAATAAAAAATGACAATATTGATGAAGTAATTTTAGCAACTAGCGCCACTGTTGAGGGACAAACTACTGCTTTTTATATTCAGGATAGCTTAAAAAATATAAATGTAAAAATATCAAAATTAGCTCAAGGTCTGCCAGTTGGTGGAGAAATAGAAACTTCAGACGATGGAACACTTATATCTGCTTTTAAAAATAGAAGAGATTTATAAATTAGTAATTAACTTTTTTTAATTAACCTATTTAAATGTAATAGAGGTTCAGTATAACCTGATGGTTGTGACTTGCCATGAAAAATTAATTCACATGCTGCCTTAAAAGAAATTGATTTGTCGTAATTTGGAGACATGTTTTGATATTCTGGATCTCCTTCATTTTGTTTATCAACTATCTTTGCCATTTTCTTAAGAATTTCTAGAACTTGTCTATTTGAGCAAATACCATGATGTAACCAATTTGCTATATGTTGTGAAGATATTCTTAGTGTTGCTCTATCCTCCATTAATCCAATATTATTTATATCTGGAACTTTAGAGCATCCAATTCCTTGATCAACCCATCTAACAACATATCCTAATATTGTTTGAGCAGAGTTACATAATTCATTATTTATCTCCTCTTTACTCCAATTTGGTCTGTCAGCTATTGGGATTGTTAATAAATTATCAATGTAATTAATTTTATTTTTACTTAATTTTTTGTGCTTTTCAAAAATGTTTAACTTATGGTAGTGCATTGCATGTAAAGAAGCTGCAGTGGGAGATGGTACCCATGCGCAATTCGCACCGGCTTCAAGATGTGATATTTTTTGATCTATCATGTCTTTCATTTTATCTGGCATAGCCCACATACCTTTACCTATTTGTGCAACACCTGAAAATCCACATTTTAAACCAACATCAACATTGTTATCTTCATAAGCAGCTATCCACTTTGATTTTTTCATGTCACCTTTTTTTATCATTGGACCTGCTTCCATTGATGTATGCATTTCATCTCCAGTTCGGTCTAAAAAACCTGTATTAATGAAAAAAACTCTGCTTTTTAATGTTCTAATACATTCCTTTAAGTTTACAGATGTTCTTCTTTCTTCATCCATAATACCGCATTTAATTGTATTCTTTTCAAGTTTTAGTACTTCCTCGACTTTTGTGAATATTTTATCTGTAAAAGCAGTCTCTTCAGGTCCATGCATTTTCGGTTTTACAATATATATAGATCCAGTTCTTGAGTTACCTTTTCTTTTTAAATCATGAATTGCTGCAGCAGTTGTAATAAATGCATCCATGATACCTTCTGGGACTTCAGAACCATCTTCTAAAATAATTGCTGAATTGGTCATTAGATGACCAACATTCCTAACTAAAAGTAAGCTTCTACCATGTAATTTTTCTTTTTTATTATCTTTTGAAATATAACTTCTATCTGGATTAAGTTTTCTCTCTAAAGTTTTTCCATCCTTTTCAAAGACAGATTTTAGAGTTCCTTTCATCAAACCCAACCAATTTCTGTAACATAATATTTTATCTTCCGAATCTACTGCTGCAACACTATCTTCGTTATCGCATATTGTAGATATTGCAGATTCTATAATTATGTCACTTATTCCAGCAGCATCTTGAACAGCACTAAATGCTTTTGGGTTAATTATTATCTCAATTTTTAAATTATTGTTTTCTAAAATTATTGTTGTTGGATTATTAGGTTCACCTCTGTATCCAATAAATTTGTTTTTATCTACTAGTTCAAACTCTTTATCATCTTTTAAAATTTTCAAGTCACTTCCCTTTATTTTAAATCCATTTATATCTTTCCAATGAATTTCATTTATAGAGAAGTGGTCATTTAGAAATTCACGTGCATATCTTATTACTTCTTGTCCTCTTAGAGGATCATACTTTTGACTTCCAGTATCTTCTGACTCGATTAAATCTGTTCCATATAAACTATCGTAAAGACTTACCCATCTAGCATTAGCAGCATTTAATGTATATCTAGAGTTCATTATAG
>CACGFJ010000020.1 GCA_902572225.1 uncultured Pelagibacteraceae bacterium
TATTAAGTTTGTTTCAAAAAACAAATTAGATATTAACAATCATATTGAATTTGCTAAAACTTTCCAAGTTGGATCGAAAAAAGTAAAAAAAATTAAAGAAATATATTTTGAAATTGAAAAAAATGTAGGTGATACAGATTTTGCAATAACAAATGTAAAAATTAATAATGAAGAAAATATTGAAAAATCAAATGAGATTTTTATCGTTAAAAATATTCAAAATTTAAGATCTCATATTAGAAAAATAATTGATTAATTTGGGCTTATCATCTTTAATGGATCAATTAAATAATCGTATTCTTTTTCATTTATCAAACCAGACTTTATAGCTTCATTTTTTAGTCTAGTTCCATTCTTCAAAGCTCTTTTTGCAATTTTTGCTGCATTATCATAACCTATTTTAGGGGCAAGAGCAGTTACCAACATCAATGAATTATCCAAATGTTCTTTAATCTTTTTTTTATTGGCTTTAATTCCGTTGACACAGTAAAGGCTAAAATTTTTAACGCTATCTGATAAAATATCTATTGATTGAATAATATTATAAGCAATTAAAGGTTTAAATACATTTAACTCAAAGTGTCCGTGACTACCCGCAATAGTTATGCCAGTGTGGTTCCCTATAACTTTTGCACAAACCATTGTAACTGCCTCACATTGAGTAGGATTAACTTTTCCTGGCATTATCGAAGATCCAGGTTCATTTTCTGGCAATATAAGTTCTCCATACCCGGCTCTAGGACCAGAGCCTAAAAATCTAATATCATTAGAAATTTTCATTAGGGCAACAGCACAAGAGTTTAAAGAACCTGAAAAATTTACTATTGCATCATGTGCTGCTAACTCAGAAAATTTGTTTGGCGCAGGTTTAAATTGAATTTTACAATATTTTTTAATTTCATTAACTATTTGTTTATCAAAATTTTTTTTTGAATTAATTCCAGTTCCAACAGCAGTTCCTCCTTGCGCTAAATAATAAATATCTTCCAAGCAATAATTTATTCTTTCTATACTTTTTTTTACTTGCTCATGATATCCAGAGAACTCTTGACCTAGCGACAAAGGAGTAGCATCTTGTAAATGTGTTCTTCCAATTTTAACAATTTTTTTAAACTCTCTACTTTTTGTTTGTAATGAATTTTCTAAAATTTTTAGGCTAGGTAATAATTTATTAATTGTTTCTGTTGCAACAGAAATATGCATGGCGGTTGGAAAAACATCATTTGTAGATTGCGATTTATTTACGTGGTCATTTGGATGGACCGGCTTTTTTGACCCTTTTTTTCCTCTTAAAATTTCAATAGCTCTATTTGCTATGACTTCATTAACATTCATATTTGTTTGAGTACCAGAACCAGTTTGCCAAACTTTTAAAGGAAAATTTTCAGCCAATTTACCATTAATAACTTCATCCGAAGCTTTTATGATTGCATTTGAAATTTTTGGCGAAATTAATTTATCTTTTTTGTGAACTATAGCAGCACTTCTTTTTATTATTGCAATAGATCTTATTATAGATTTTGGAACAAATATTTTGCCAATATTAAAAAATTTTTTTGATCTTTGTGTTGAAGCGCCCCAATATTTATCGCTTGGTACATTTATGCTACCAATACTATCAAATTCTTTTCTTGTTTTCATTTGTTTGAAAAAATAACTAAATAATTTATATACTAGTTTTTATTAATCTTACAGGAGTAAAATGACAAATTTTCAAAAAGTAAAAAATTTTATGGAGACTTTTGGACAAGAAGTTAAATCAAGACCATCTCTCAGTTCTAATAAAATTAATATACTCAGGTATAATTTGATTAAAGAAGAATTGGATGAATTTAAACAAGCTTTAGACAATAATGATCTTTTGGAGGTAGCAGATGCTTTGACTGATATATTGTATGTTACTTATGGTGCTGGACATGCTTTTGGTATTAATTTAGATGCTTGTTTTCAAGAAGTTCAAAATTCTAATATGAGCAAGTTAGGAAGTGATGGAAAACCCATTTATAATGATCAGGGTAAAGTAATGAAAGGCCCAAACTATTATAAACCAGATTTATCTAAATTTATTAAATAATTTGTAACCAATTAGGTTTCTTGATTTTAACTTTAGCTGAACCACAATTAAAAGTTTTTCCAAAATCTAATTTTTCATTCTTAACTTTGATAAGAGCATAGGGATAATCATCATTTATTAATACTTTCCCTATTTCATCTTTCTCAACTGATATAATTTCATTTTTCAAATTACCATCTATTACTTCAATTGGTAGAAGACGTTTGTTTAATTTATCTTTCAATTTAATTCTAGCAGTATTTTCTTGGCCTACGTAGCAACCTTTTTTAAAATCTATCGCATTTAATTCGTCAAAGTTACACTCAATACCAAAAAGTTTATTTTGAAGTTTGTCAGTATTTTTTTGTGGAATACCAATTTCATGACTCAATTTGTAATATTCATTTTTATCTGCACTTTGAAGCCCAAGTTTTTTTAATGATAAATATAATTTTTCTAAGTTAGTCACTATTCTTGCTCCAAGCTCTATATTTCTAGGATCTAAAAAAATACTGTCTTCTCTAAATTTAATTGTGCAACCAGGATTAGAACTTGAATTTTCCATATTCAAAAATCTTTCTTTACTAATAACTGCAATAACAAATTCATTGCTTAAATTTAAAATTTCTACTTTTGATCTAAGTTTGTATAAATTTAATTGATTAAATAAATTATCGATATTTTTTTTCTCACAATCTAAAAAATATCCAGACTTATGTTTTAATATATTGAAGTCATACAAATATTTTCCCTGTGGGGTAAGTAAAGCAGAGTAACATGAATTTTTTTCGTCTACTTTATTAATATTGTTTGTAATTATATTTTGTAGAAACTCTTTACAATCTTCACCTGAGACATATAAAAGTCCTCTGTCCTCTAAAATATAAACATTATTTTTTTTCATTATTGATAGATACTTGGGAATAATATAGTAACGATTTCATAAAATGTTAGATCTTATTATAAAAAATGGAGAGTGTTATATCGACGGAAAACTTACTAGGACTAATATTGGTATTCAGAATGGAAAAATTTCAACAATTGGTGATTTAAGCGACGAACAAAGCAAAGAAATTATTGATGCAAGTAATTTACTAGTATTACCTGGTTGCATGGATACTCAAGTTCATTTCCGTGAGCCTGGATCAACTAATGCAGAGGACCTGCATACGGGAAGTAAAGCAGCAATTGCTGGGGGTATTACAAGTGTATTTGAGATGCCAAATACAAATCCGCCCACTGCAAATATGAAAGAATTTAATAACAAGTTAAATCTTGCTAAAAATAGGATGTATTCAAACTACGCATTTTACTTTGGAGCAACTCCAGACAATTCATCTGATTTAGCAAAACTTAAAAATTTAGATGGATGTTGTGGAGTAAAACTTTTTGCGGGTTCCTCAACTGGAAATCTTTTAGTTGATAAAGAAGAAGACATCGAAAAAGTCTTTCAAAATACCTCAAAAATAGTTGCGGTACATTCTGAGGATGAAGAAATAATTAATTTAAGAAAAAAATTAATTGAAAAAGGCAATGTTCATACTCACCCTGTATGGAGGAATGAAGAATGTGCAATATCGTCTACAAGAAGAATTGTTAGGATTGCAAAAAGACTCAATAAAAAAGCACATATATTGCATGTTACAACAAAAGAAGAAGTAGATTTCCTTTCTCAAAATAAAGGAAACATAACTTTTGAAATTACGCCTCAGCATTTAACAATATATGCGCCAGATTGTTATGACAAACTTGGAACCTTTGCTCAAATGAACCCACCTTTAAGAGATAAGTCTCATTATGATAGATTGTGGTACGCTATTAGAAATAATTATAATGATACTATCGGTTCAGATCATGCACCTCATTTAAAAGAAAACAAATTAAAAGAATACCCCCAGTCACCATCTGGTATGCCTGGTGTACAAACATTGTTACCCGTTATGCTAAATCATGTGAATGACAAAAAACT
The DNA here is from genome assembly GCA_902572225.1 of uncultured Pelagibacteraceae bacterium. Taxonomy (GTDB): domain Bacteria; phylum Pseudomonadota; class Alphaproteobacteria; order Pelagibacterales; family Pelagibacteraceae; genus Pelagibacter. Next base: position 4,023 of record CACGFJ010000020.1, read on the forward strand.
TACATTGGATCAACTAATTAAACTTCTTTGTGAAAACCCAGTTTCTGTGTTTGGTATTAAAAATAAAGGATTTATCAAAAAAGATTATGATGCTGACTTTACAATAATAGATATGAATCGAACAATTGAAATCAAAAACGAAAATATTCATAGCAAGTGTGGATGGAGCCCATTTGATGGCTATAAATTTAAAGGTTCGCCAGTTTATACAATTATTAATGGGGATATTAAAATGAAAGAGGATGAAATTTTAGGAAATCCATCTGGTAAACCAATTCTTTTTGATTAATTTATATAGTTTTACTTGAATAAATATTAACAAGTGTCACTCCAACTACAATAAGAAACATCCCTAATATAGCTTGCCAACTTAAAGATTGTTTAAAAAAAATATATCCCAATATTGCAATAGTAAAAATACCAAGTCCACTCCAGGTTCCATAAACAATTGCAATAGGTAGTTTATCAACAACAAAAGTAAGTAAATAAAAAGCAGATAAATAAAATCCAGCCAAAAATACTGTTGGTGTTACTTTTGTAAAGTTTTGAGTAACAGGAAGAAGCATTGTTCCACAAACTTCGCAAATAATTGCTCCTACTAAAAAAAGATATGTCTTAAGCATTATTTTAAAATATTGCTATTTATTAAGTCTTCTTTGATCTCATCAAGGATGGCAGGATCATCAATTGTTGCAGGCATTTTATATTCTTCTTTGTCAGCAATTTTTCTAATTGTTCCTCTTAGAACTTTTCCAGACCTAGTTTTTGGTAATCTTTTAACAACAATTGCTATTTTAAAAGCTGCAACAGGTCCAACTTTATCTCTAACCATTTGCACACATTCTTTTGAAATAGTCTCATTATCCTTAGAAACTCCAGCTTTTAGAGCAATTAAACCAATTGGTAATTGTCCTTTAAGTTGGTCTTTTATTCCTATTACAGCACATTCAGCAACAGACTGATGTTCAGACAAAACTTCTTCTATTGCACCAGTTGAAAGTCTATGACCTGCAACATTAATTATATCATCTGTTCTTGACATAATCCAAATATATCCATCGTCATCAATATGCCCTGCATCGTATGTTTGGTAATAGCCATTATAATTTGACATATAATTTTCTTTATATCTCTCATCTGCATTCCACAAAGTTGGAAAAGTACCTGGCGGTAATGGAAGTTTAACTACAATATCTCCCATCTCATTTGATTTAGCTATTGTTTGATCGGGTTTAATTATTTTTACATCATAACCTGGGACTGCTTTACAAGCAGATCCATACTTTGTTTCTTGCTTTTCAATTCCAGTGCAATTTGAACTTATCGCCCAACTTGTTTCAGTTTGCCACCAATGGTCAATTACAGGAACCTTAAGTAAATTTTCTGCCCATTTAATTGTATCAGGGTCTGCTCTTTCACCTGCTAAAAATAATGACTCAAATGAACTTAAATCATATTTAGAAAAAAACTTACCTTCTGGATCCTCTTTCTTTATTGCTCTGAACGCGGTTGGAGCTGTGAATAATGACTTAATTTTATATTCTGATATTATTCTCCAAAATACTCCAGCATCAGGAGTGCCCACAGGTTTACCTTCAAATAAAAGAGTTGCACAACCTTTGAATAATGGAGCATAAACAATATAAGAGTGTCCAACTATCCAACCAATATCACTTGCTGACCACCATACATCGTCTTGTTCAATGTTATAAATATTTTTCATTGTCCATTTAAGAGCAACTATGTGACCACCAATATCTCTAACTATTCCTTTCGGAATACCTGTGGTCCCTGAAGTATAAAGGATATAAGCATAATCATTAGCACCCATCGCAACACAATCTTTATCATTTGCTCCAGACAGTGCTTCATCCCAACTTATTTCTAATGGTTTATTTAATTTTACCTCGTGATCTTTTCTCTGAAATAGTATTACCTTTTCAACTTGATGTTTTGCTAATTTTAAAGCTCCATCTACAAGTGGTCTATACTCAACTGTTCTTCCAGGCTCAAATCCGCATGAAGCTGTGATTAAAATTTTAGCTTTACTATCATCAATTCTGCTAGCCAGTTCATTTGAGGCAAAACCACCGAATACAACAGAGTGAATTGCTCCAATTCTCCCACATGCGAGCATCGCAACTACCGCTTCTGGTATCATCGGCATATAAATTATTACACGATCTCCTTTTTTAACTCCTTGTTTATCTAAAGCGCCTGCAAATTTTGAAACTTTTTCTTTTAATTCTTTGAAAGTGAACTTTGCTTTACTTTCGGTTATAGGACTGTCATAGATTAAAGCAGTTTTATCACCCCTTCCTTGATCAATGTGAAGGTCTAAAGCGTTGTAACATGTATTTGTTACACCATCTTCAAACCATTTATAGAAAGGAGGGTTGTCTTTTTTTAAAATCTTAGTTGGTTTTTTGAACCAAAACACATCCTCAGAAACTTTCCGCCAAAATTCCTCAGGATTTTTTAGAGATTCGTCGTAAATTTCTTTGTAATTTCTATTCATTTTGATTTGCTATTTGGTGTCATTTTTCTATTGAATTTATGCAACAGGTTGTATTTAATTTTAAAAAGTCAGTAAAATCAACACTTATAACGCGGCAAAAAGTCTTCAACAAACTAATTTAATTTGATATTAAGCCCATAACTTTGGATAAACCTTTGTGGTTTGTCCGTAGTTTAAATTTAAACTAAAAAAAACTAACGAGAGGGAGTTTTTTATGAAAAAACTTAAAATGTTTGCATTAGCAGCAGTGGCTCTATTTGGTCTTACTGGTGCAGCAAACGCAGCAACTGCTATGTTAGCTTCTGACGACTTCGTTGGGATTTCCTTTTGGGTAATCGCAATGGGTATGGCAGCAGCTACAGTATTCTTCTTCATGGAAAGAAATACTGTTGCAGCAGGCTGGAAAACTTCAGTAACAGTAGCTGGTCTTGTAACTGGTGTTGCATTCATTCACTACATGTACATGAGAGATGTATGGGTAATGACTGGAGATTCTCCAACAGTATATAGATATATTGATTGGTTAATCACTGTACCATTACAGATGATCGAGTTTTACTTAATTCTAGCAGCAGTTAAGAAAATCCCAGGAGCAATCTTCTGGAGATTATTAATTGGTTCGCTTGTGATGTTAATTGGTGGATACTTAGGAGAAGCAGGTTACATCAATGCTATGCTTGGTTTCATAGTCGGTATGGCTGGATGGATCTACATCTTATATGAAGTATTCTCTGGTGAAGCTGGAAAAATTGCAGCAAAAACTGGAAACAAGCCATTAGCAACTGCATGGGGTGCTATGAGAATGATCGTAACAATCGGTTGGGCTATTTACCCATTAGGTTACATTTTTGGTTACCTAGTAGGTGGAGTAGACGCTAACTCATTGAACGTGATTTACAATTTAGCAGACTTCATCAACAAAATTGCTTTTGGTCTAGTAATCTGGTCAGCAGCAGTTTCACAAGGTGGAGCACGAGCTAGATAATTAGCTTTTAATATTAAAAAGAGGCGGGTATGCTAAAACATACCTGCCTTTTTTTTTGGGCAAAAAATAGAAAATGCTTAATTTCAAAAATTTGCCGCAGTCGCAAATTAGTTTATAAGAATTATTTATTAAATATGGCAAAAATCAAATATATAGAATTCAATGGCACTGAACATGAGGCTGATGTTGCTAATGGTCTTAGTGTAATGGAAGGTGCTATACAAAATGATATTCCAGGTATAGATGCAGATTGTGGAGGTGGCATGTCATGTGCGACTTGCCATGTATATATTAACGACGATGAATGGTTTAAAAAACTACCTGAAAAAGAAATGGGAGAAGACGATATGTTAGATCAAGCCTTTGAACCTAAATCTAATAGTAGATTAAGTTGTCAATTAATCGTTTCAGATGATTTAGATGGTTTAACTGTACATATGCCGGAGAAACAAGTTTAATGATTAAAACCGATGTAGTCATAATTGGAGCAGGACCCACAGGTTTATTCTGTGCACACCAATTAGGTATCATTGGATTAAAATGTGAAATAGTTGATAACCTGGATAAAATTGGAGGCCAATGTATTGAGCTTTATCCAGACAAACCAATTTATGATATTCCTGCAGTCCCAGAGTGCACTGGTGAAGAACTTACAAACAATTTAATTCAACAAATTAAACCATTTAATTTTAATTTTCATTTAAGTGATAGAGTTCAAGAATTAAAAAATGAAAACAATAAATGGTTAGTTAAAACTCTAAATGGTAAAGAATTTGAAACACCAAACGTTATTATAGCAGGAGGCGTAGGTTCTTTTGAACCAAGAAAATTCCCAACTAAAAGTGCTGAAAAGTATGATGGAAAATCAGTTTTATATTCAATTAAAGACAAAACTATTTTTAAAGACAAATCAGTAGTTATATTTGGGGGTGGAGATAGTGCACTTGATTGGGCTATAGAATTATCTAATTCATCAAAAGTAACACTTGTCCACAGAAGAGATGAGTTTAGAGGAGCGCCAGCCAGTGTTCAAAAAATAAGAGAATTAAGTGATAATAAAACTATAGATTTAATTACCAAATACTCAATTAAAGATGTCAAAGGAAATGGCTCATTAGAAAGTGTAGAAATAAAAAGTGAAACAGGTGAAAGTAAAATTATAAAAGCTGATTATGTCTTAGGTTTTTTTGGATTAATAATGAAATTAGGACCAATCGCAGAATGGGGTCTAAATTTAGATAAAAAAACAATTCCAGTAAATACAGAAAATTTTGAAACAAATAAAAAAGGAATATTTGCAATTGGGGATATCTGTACTTATCCAGGCAAATTAAAGTTAATACTTTCAGGCTTTCATGAAGGAGCTTTAGCCGCAAGAGGCTGCTTTAAATATGCAAGACCTGATGAAAAATATAGATTTGAATTTACAACTGCATCCAGCACTATCAAAGATAGATTGGGTGTTAAAGAATGATAGAACTTTTTACTGCTGATACTCCTAATGGATGGAAAATTAGTATTATGCTCGAGGAAATTGATTTTAAATACAAACTTACAAAAGTTAATTTAAGTGGAGATCAATTTAAACCAGAATTTAAAAAAATAAGTCCCTTTAATAAAATACCTGTAATAATAGATCATGAGAATAATAAGACAGTTTTCGAATCTGGAGTTATACTTATGTATTTAGGTGAGAAAAGTAAGAAACTCTATCCTGAAGGGGATAGGCTAGAGATAAATCAATGGTTGATGGCTCAAATGGCTATTGTTGGCCCGATGATAGGACAGCATCATCAGTTTCATTATTACCACCAAGGAAAAAGTGAGTGGGGAGAAGAAAGATACTTTAAAATCACCAGAAAGATTTACGAAGATCTTGAGGCTAGATTGGCTCAAAGTAAGTTTTTAGCAAATGACAAATACTCTATTGCTGATATTGCTACATGGTCGTGGATTGCAAGACACAAAAGACACGATATTGGATTAAATAATTTTAAAAACCTGTCCAGGTGGTTTGTTGAAATTGCTAAACGTCCAGCTGTAGTAAAAGGTTTTAAAGTATTAAACAAAGATGCTGAAATAGATTTTCCTTAATCGTCAGCGTAAACTTTTTCATCTTTTTCATGCTTTTCTTGGGCCGCAATGCAAAGAGTAGCAACTGGTCTTGCCATTAACCTTTTTAAACCAATAGGCTCACCAGTTTCTTCACAAAAACCGTAAGTGCCATCCTGAATTTTTTTCAACGCGCCATCTATTTTTGAAATTAATTTGATTTGTCTGTTAATAGCTCTCATCTCTACATTCTTTTCTGTGTATGAACTCGCTTGATCAACTATGTCAGCTGATGCACTATTATCATCCATGGAAGCTTGAAAAATCGCCTCATTATTAGATCTCTTTAAATCTTTTTTCCACTCCATTAATTTGATCTTAAAATACGCTAAATGTTTAGCACACATGTATTTCTCTTTTTCTTTTGGAGTATAAGTTTTTGAAATTCTTACCATACTTAGCTATTTTGAGTTGGTGAATATATTCATGAATAAATGAGTGTCAAGAACGGTTTATTCATATAGATTAATGAAAATGGCCTTAAACAAAAGAAATATAAATAATATTTTTTATATTTTTGTAACGACTCACTTAATTTTATGGACAGTTGTTCCTACGATCACGAATTCAAATTTACCTTTAGATACAATTGAAGCTTTGGCTTGGGGTAGTAATTTAGATTGGGGATTTAATAAACATCCACCACTAAGTGCATTTTTTTCGGAAGTTTTTTTTCAAATATTTGGACCACAAGATTGGGCTTATTATTTTTTAAGTCAAATTTTTGTAGTGATATCTTTTTTCATTATTTTTAAGCTATCGCAGGAAATTCTTAATGATGGCACTTTGAGTTTATTATCAGTTCTCCTTATTGAGGGGATATACTTCTATAATTTCACAACTCCAGAATTTAATGTAAATGTTTGCCAATTACCCTTTTGGTGTTTAACCGTTTATTACACTTGGAAAATATATATTAGTAAAAAAATTGAGCTTTATGATTGTATCTTGTTGGGAGCTGCAGCAGCGTTTGGAATTCTATCTAAGTATCTTTTTATTTACTTATTAGTCGCAATAGATTTATTGTTTGCATATTTAATATTTTTTAAAAAATCAAAAAAGTTTGATTTTAAATATTTAGTCTCTTTAGAAGTATTTCTTGTAATTTTAATTCCACATATAATTTGGTTATTTAATAATGATTTTGTTACTATTAAATATGGTTTTACTCGTGCAGGTTTGGATGAAGGACAGATAATAAATCATCTTAAATATCCATTAATTTTTACATTAAAACAAATAGGTATTTTAATACCATTTTTAATTTTAGTGTGGCTACTTATAAAAAAATTTCCTAAAAAGTTTAATTTAAAAGATAAAAAACTTTTATTTTTAATATTTATTAATTTAATGCCAATTGTTCTAGTTTTTATGACAGCGCTAATAACTGGATCAAAAATTAGAACTATGTGGATGACGCCTTTTTATTTATTCTTTGGAACTTTATTTATTTACATTTTGAAAACTCAAATAAACATTAAGAAACTAAATTCTTTTTTAATAGGATTTATATTTTTATTTTTATTATCTCCAATTTTGTATGGTTATGTCTCAATATCTCAGACTGATAAAAGGACTGATTATCCTGGGAGAGACATAGCTATAAAAGTTCAAATGGCATGGCATGAGCAACATGATGAACCTATTAAATATGTGCTTGGTGATGAATGGGCAGCTGGAAATTTATCATATCACATTAATTCAAGGCCTATTTGGAAAGGCTTTATTACTAAGGAAAAATTGAATTCATTTGAAAAATATATGTGTATTGATAAGATTTGTGTTGGATCGTAGATATGAAATTCAATAAAAACATACTTTTCATCGTCTTTATAGTTGTAATTATAGAGTTGTCTGGACATGGAATTGTAGCTTCTTTATTGAGGTTGCTTGCAAGTTAAATAAATGAAAATTACTATTTTAACACCAGTTTACAATGACTGGAAATCAGCTTCAAAATTAATTGAAGAAATAAATACAATTGTAAAAAACTTAAATGCTGAATTTTCTCTTGTCATAGTTAATGATGCATCAACTGAGGAAAAACTAACCTCTATTTCCAATACAGAAAACCTATTATCTGTTGAAATCTTGAATATTAGAATCAATCAAGGGCATGGAAGATGTATTGCAACAGGACTTAAACATATATTTCAAAATAAAGAGTTTGATTATGTAATTCCAATGGATTCAGATGGTGAAGATAGACCTGAAGAAATTAAAAGTTTTCTAGAATACATAAAATATGATGAAGGAAAACCAATCGTAGGGGAAAGAGTAAAAAGATCTGAAAATATTATTTTTAAAACTTGTTATCATTTGCATAAAATAATTACCTATGTATTTACTGGTCACTCGATAAAATTTGGCAATTATACATGTCTTCCGAAATCAACTGTTGAGAAATTAATAAATGATAAATCTATTTGGTGTAGTTTCTCTGGAGCATTGGCAAAATTAGAAAAAGATAGATCTTCATCTCCTTCAGAGAGAGGAACAAGATATTTTGGCCCTTCTAAAATGAGTTTTAAAAATTTAATTAAGCATTCTTTGGCAATCATAGCTGTTTTTAAATCTACAGTTATTATTCGATCAATTTTGTTTTATGCCATTTATTTAATCTTAATGGCTGATTACATAAGCGTTGTGACGGCTATCCCTTTAGCTCTAATTATCGCTTTTGGATTGTCAGTTGTAATGATTGGAAGAAGAGAAAATTTAGAGGAATTAAATAATTCTCTTAGCAATATTCAAAGTATTGATACGATAAAATAATTTTTTTAAGCTCTAATTATTGGTAAACTATAAAAATCAGCTGTATCTATCTTTGAGTTATAATCCCTTTTCATACTCCAAGACTTTCTAACACCGGCACTTGCAAGACTTAATGTAGATCTGCCATATCTGTAGTTTGTATTATCAATTGATCTCATTAATCTATTAATTCTCTCGTCTTTTGCTGATGAAAATAAGTTTTCATTATTTTCAGCATCTGTTAATCCAGTTAGCATAACTCCTGCTTTTTGATAACGATGTCCTTTTCTAAAGATTACTTTTAAGACAGATAAGGCATTTTTTACTATCTCTATACTATTGTTAGTTGCTATAGGAAAATCAACAGTTCTGGAGTTTGAATAAAAACCAAATTGTTTTTGAAAAGGACTGGTTCTAACAAATACCATAACTGCTTTTGCAACGAGGTTTTCAGATCTTATTTTCTCTGATGCATTTAAACAATAACTAGCAACAGCTTCTTCAAGTTCCTGAAACCTCTCTATTCTTTTTCCAAATGATCTTGATACTACACAGCTTTTTCTTTTCGACGCAGTTTTTTCTAAATCAATACAAGGTACACCTCTAAGCTCCATTGCTGTTCTTGAACTTAGAACATTTGAGGATTTTTTAATCCAGGTGTTTGATTTATTTTTTAATTGTTTAGCATTATAAATTCCATTTTTTTGATAAAACTTTGTCATCTGTCTTCCAACACCCCAAACATCGTTAATATCAATTTTTTCAAGAATAGGATCGAGATTTTCTATTCCAATTAAACTTGTAACACCTGATTGTTTTTTCTTAGCTATATGATTTGCAACTTTGCTTAAAGTTTTAGTTTTAGCTATTCCTATACTGGTTGGAATACCAGTCCACTTTAAAACTGTTTCTCTAATTTCTCTTCCAACTTGCTCTACTTCATTGTCAGAAAAATTTGATAAATCCATAAATGCTTCATCAATTGAATAAACTTCAATATCAGAGTTAAATCTTTTTAAAGTTCTCATTACTCTTCTAGATAAATCTCCATACAAAGAATAATTTGATGAGAATACTTGTACATCATTTTTGATAATAATATCTTTTGCTTTAAAGTAAGGTTCACCCATTTTAATCCCTAAGGCTTTTGCTTCAGTGGATCGTGAAACTATACAGCCATCATTATTAGATAAAACTACAACAGGTTTTTTCCTTATTTTTGGATTAAATAGTCTTTCACAAGAAACATAGAAAGAATTACAGTCAACTAGTGCTAATTTTTTAGTGTACTGAATGTATGACATAGGTGACTACTCCCCAAATAAAAATATCTTGTTCTTCATTAATTAAAATTTGATCAGAAAATTCTTTAGATCCTGATGTTAAAAATTGTTTATCTTTTTCTTTAACTAAAGTTTTAACAACGAGTTCATCGTGAACATTTGCTATGACAGTTGAAAAATTTTTTGGAGTTAAGCTTTTGTCTACAACTAATAAATCACCATCATTTATTCCAACATCCACCATTGATTTTCCTTGAACTCTTATGATGAAAGTTGCTGGAACATTTTTGATTAGATGTACGTTTAAATCTATATCTTCTTCTATGTAGTCAGTTGCAGGGGAAGGAAAACCAGCTCCTGCTTTATGTAAATAATAAGGTATTGTTAGCTTCATAAGTGTTCTTGTTTTGTTCTTATTAGTACATGAGTTATACAATAGTGTCAATTAGGTTGTATTTTGAGTCTGTAAGTGAATCAAAAGTGAATCAAAACGAGAACATCGAAACAAGATTTAGTATGACTGTGGATAACTTTAACAAGTTATAGTTTATGAAAATATGAGTTAAAAGTTTAAATACAAAAAATTATCAAAAAATTTAAAGGATAAAAAATGAAAAAACTAACATGTCATTGCGGTGCGGTTGAAGCAGAGGTTAATGTTCCAGATAAATTTGAAAAAGTTTTAAGATGCAATTGTTCTGTATGTAAAAGAAAGGGCTATGTTATGTCTCCGATTGGGGAAAAT
>CACGFJ010000021.1 GCA_902572225.1 uncultured Pelagibacteraceae bacterium
ACACTTAGTTTTTATTTTTTGAGGTACTCCAGTCGTTGCAGCTTTCATAGTAGACTCTATTATATCTAAAACATGAAGAGATAGCTCTCCAGAACATCGATGTTTTTTCTTTTTCTCGATTGAATATAACATCTCAGACATTCCAACACTTCTATAGTTTGCATTTGTTGGTGACTCATTAGATCTACCACTTGCAGATGTAATATTTATTTTTCCTAAATGCATTTTATCAGTTTTATGTTCTCCCCAACGACCGCCTTCTGTAACAGAAATATAAACAGATCCACCAAACATATTAGGATCAGGAACGATAATTGATCCTTTAGTTCCATAAAGTTCCATATGATTTCTTTGATGATTAATAACATCAAAGGATAGAGTGACTTGAATAATTGCTTCATTATGAAATTGAATTGTTGCTAAATAAGTAGTTGGTGTTTCAACCTTAAATGTTTTTCCTTTATTTGGACCTGCTCTATAATTTCTTCTTTTAAACGCTGTTAATGTTCTTCCTTGCACCTGTTTAGCTGGCCCTAAAAGATTAACAAGCGTTGTAAAAAAATAAGGACCCATATCTATTACTGGTCCTCCCTCTTTTTTATACCAAGACTCTGGTTTTGGATGAAAGTTTTCAACACCAGGAAATGCAAAGATTGCATTTCCAAGTTTGATTTGACCAATCAAATCAGATTCAATTAATTCCTTTGCTTTTTGTCCACCTCCACCAAGAAAAGTATCCGGCGCATTACCAATGTATAATTTTTTTTGTTTTGCCAAAGCCACTAGCTCTTTTCCTTTTTGAAAGTATGTTGCTAATGGTTTTTCTGAATAAACATGCTTACCTGAATTTAATACTTTTTTTGATACAGAATAGTGTGATTGAGGAATTGTTAAATTTAAAATTACCTCAATATCTTTATCTTTTAATATTTCATTAACAGTCATTGATTTGATGTTGTATAATTTCGCACATTTTTCAGCTGCTTTTTGATTAATATCTGCACAAGCAACGATTTTGAAATTATTAAAATATTGATGTCCCCTAAAATATGTTTCTGCGATATGGCCACATCCTATGAGACCAACCTTAAAAACTTTATTCATGAATTTTAGACACCTTGTCTTTGCTTTGACTTTCCTTCTTTATGAAGTTTTAATGCCTCTTCGTTTTCTTTTGTTGATGGCATTTCTAAAGTAGGGCTTTCCCAGTAAGCAGAACCTTCTAGCCACTCATAAGAATGAGTTTTTATTGAAATTAAGTAAGTCACATCAGATTTTTTAGCTCTTTTAAATGCTTCTTCTAATTCAGAAATAGATGATACCTCCTCAGATTTTGCACCCATACTCTCCGCATGTTTAGCAAAATTAACAGGTACGAGATTTGGAGCTTTTGAACTATTAAATAGACAATTAAATTCTTTCCCACCTTTAAATATTTGTAGCCTATTAATAACGGCATGGCCTCCATTATCACATAAAACTATTATTAATTTATTATTTGTTATAACCGATGAATAAATATCAGAATTAAAAAGTAAATAAGATCCATCTCCTACAAAAGCTATTACTTCTTTATCTGGGTTGGCCATTTTTACTCCTAATGCACCAGAAATTTCATAACTCATACAGCTAAAACCCCATTCGGTTTCATGTGTATTTAATTCTTTTGGCCTCCAAATTTGTACAACTTCTCCAACCAATCCTCCTGCCGCTGTAACTGCAATGTCTGTTGGATCTGAATTACGATATATTGCTCCAACAGCATGTGCATAACTAGGTAGTTCTTGATTAGTTGGTCCACTTTCTTTATCAACATAATCATTCCAATTTTTTAATTCATCTCTTGATTTTTTATGCCATTCATCAGGTGCTTTCCAATTTCCCAAAGCATTTGATAGCTCTTGTAAGCTTACTTTTGCATCACCTATTACTGATTGCGCCAAATGTTTGCTAGCATCAAATCTAGAGACATTAACACTAACAAGTGAAAAGTCTGGGTTCTCAAAATTTGCCCATGACCCAGTTGTAAAATCAGCTAACTTTGTTCCAACAGCAATAGCTAGGTCAGTTTGTTTAGCTAAATTATTTGCTGCTTTGCCACCAAGACCACCTATGGGACCCAAAAAATGAGAGTGGTCTCTCTTCATTGTAGAGTAGCCCATAACTGTTTGTGTAACTGGTATATTATGTTTAATTGCAAAATTACTTAGATCTTCCATTGCATCAGAGTAGAAAACTCCTCCACCAGAAATCAATAAAGGATTTTTAGATTTTTTAATTAGCTCAGCTGCTTGTTTTATTTGAAAATCATCAGGTCTTGGTCGTCTAATATTATGCACTCTCTCTTTAAAAAATTCTTCAGGATATTCATATGTTTCACCTTGAACATCTTGAGATAATGATAAGCAAGCTGGTCCACAATCTGCTGGATCTAACATTGTTTGGATTGCTTGAGGTAATGTTTGTAAGATTTGTTCTGGTCTTGTAATTCTATCAAAATATTTTGTTACTGGTTTGAAAGCATCATTCTGAGTAATGCCAGGATTATTAAAATGCTCAACTTGTTGTAGAACCGGGTCAGGCATTCTGTTTGCATATGTATCTCCAGGTAAAAATAAAATTGGAAGTCTATTGCTCATAGCAACAGCAGAGGCTGTAACCATATTTGTAGATCCTGGTCCAACTGAACTAGTTGCAACAAAAAATTGTTTTCTTCTTTTAGCTCTAGCATATGCTATTCCAGTCAAAGCCATATTTTGCTCATGATGCCCTCTATAAGTTGGTAATTTATCTTGATTTTCTTGTAGAGCTTGTCCTAAACAAGCAACATTCCCATGTCCAAAAATACCAAAAGCTCCAGCAAATAACTGCTCTTTTTTACCATCTATTAAAATTTTTTGAGCAATAAGATGTTTTATTATTGCATGTGCACAAGTGAGCTTTATTTTTTTCATTATTCTATATATAAATCTTTAACTTTTAACAATTAAACACAATTTAAAAAATATGTATAGCAATTTTGGTCAATTCATTGATGGTCAGTGGCAACAAGCAGAAAAAAAAGAAACTTATAAAGTTATCAATCCAGCAACAGAAGAAGTTTTAGGAGAAGCATCAAAAGCGTCCTCTGTTGACGTTCAAAAAGCATTAAAATCAGCAGAGAAAGGACTCGAAACTTGGAAAAATACTACTCCATGGCAGAGGTCTTATGTAATAAGAAAAATTGCAGATTTGATGCGTGAAAGAAAAGATGTATTGGCTAAATGGCTTACACTTGAAGTTGGAAAACCTCTTAAAGAAGCAATTGGAGAAGTTGGTGGTGGAGCAGATATATTTGAATGGAATGCAGAAGAAACTAAGAGAATTTATGGTGAAACATTACAAAGTAGATTTCCAGAAACAAGAGTTCATGTTTACTATCAGCCAGTAGGTGTTGTGGCAGCACTTGTGCCATGGAATTTTCCTATAGTTTTAGCATCTAGAAAAATTTCAACTGCACTAGCTGCTGGTTGTTCGGTTATTTGTAAGCCAGATGTAATTACACCTGGAGCAGTTATGGAACTTGTAAATATTTGTAAAGATGCTGGAGTTCCTGATGGAGTAGTCAATTTATTATCTGGAGACCCAGCTGAAATATCAAATGAATTACTTGGTTCAGATATAATAAAAAAAGTTTCTATAACCGGCTCAACACGTGTTGGAAAATTAATTCTTAAAAAAGCTGCTGATAAAGTTCAAAGAGTTACAATGGAATTAAGTGGCCATTCTCCATTTATAGTATTTGATGATGTTGACATGAATAAAGTTGCAGATATGGCAATAACAGCAAAATTTCGTAATAATGGTCAAGTTTGTATATCTCCAAATAGGTTTTACATTCAAGAAACAAGAAAAGAAGAATTTGTAAATGCTTTTGTAGATAGAGCAAAAAAATTAAAAATTGGAAATGGAATGGATGAAGGCACTGACTTAGGACCTTTAACAACAGCAAAACGTTTGGAAGAAATTGAAAAATTAGTCGAAACTACAAAGAGTGAAGGAGCAAAAGTTGTTTTAGGTGGGGGTAGACCTTCAGGATTTAATAAAGGTTATTATTTTGAACCAACAGTATTTGATGATGTGCAGGATAATTTTACAATTATGAAAGAAGAACCTTTTGGTCCCTTAGTACCTGTTTTAACTTTCAAGGATTTTGACGAAGTAGTAGAGAGAGCAAATAATAATGACCTGGGACTTTGTAGCTATTTATATACAAACTCAATGGACAAAGCTAATAGAGCATCAGAGATGATGGAAACCGGTTGTGTTGCAGTAAATACAGCGGCTGTTGCAGTTGCTGAAGCTCCATTCGGTGGAATAAAACAAACCGGTTATGGTCGTGAAGGTGGATCTATGGCTATAAAAGATTATCTTAATATAAAGTATACCCATATGGGTCTCAAAACCTGAGTAAATGAGAAAAAATAAAGCCAAAGAAATTATTAAAAATGGCAATGCTGTAATCAATGGTTGGTTACAAATTCCAAGTACTGTTTCAGCAGAAACAATGGCTCAACAAGGATGGGACTCATTAACAATTGATATGCAACACGGGCTCGTTGATTACACAAATGCAATGCCAATGATGCAAGTGATTTCGGCGACAGAAGTCGTACCTTTGGCAAGAGTTAATTGGAATGAACCTGGTCAAATTATGAAAATTTTAGATGCTGGATGTTATGGAATCATTTGCCCAATGGTTAGTAATCGAAAAGAAGCAGAAAGATTTGTTCAAGCATGTAAATATCCACCACATGGATATAGAAGTTTCGGTCCAATGAGAGGATTAATCTATGGAGGGCCTGATTATGGAGATCATGCAAACGATGAAATATTAAAAATGGCTATGATTGAAACTAAAGAAGCTTTAGAAAATCTTGATGAAATTATGAGTACCCCAGGCCTTGATGGTATTTACATAGGGCCAGCTGATTTAAGTTTGGCTATAGGAGAAAAGCCTGGTTTTGACAAAGGTGAAGATACTAAAGCTTATTCAGAAATACTTAGAATATTAGAGCATGCAAAAAAAAACAATATATTTGCTGGAATTCACAACGGAAGTACTGACTATGCAAAAAAAATGATTGAAAAAGGTTTTCAATTTGTAACAGTTGGAGCAGACTCCAGATTTATAAGTGCGGGTGCGAAAAATACAGTTGAAAATTTAAAAGGCACAGTTAAATCAGAATTATCTAAAGCCTATTAATAAATAAAGTATAAACTTTTACGTATGAAAAAAATCTTAATAATAGGATCGATACATAATCATGGTATTGATTTACTAAAAGGTAATAAAAATTTTGAATTTGAAGTTGTAGACAATACAGATACAGAATTTTTGAAAGATAAAATAAAAGACTGTGATGGAATAAGTATTAGAACATCTAAATTGTCAAAAGAAATTATAGAGTCAGCTAAGAATTTAAAAGTGATATCTAGACATGGTGTAGGCTATGATAATATAGATCTTGAAGCAACCAAGCAAAACAATATCACATTAGCAATAACAGCTACAGCAAATGCTCAAGCAGTAGCAGAACATGTTTTATTCATGCTATTCAGCATTGCAAAAAGAAATAATATGTACAACGAGACTGTAAAAACTGGAAAGTTCAGTGATAGAACTAAGCTTCCTAAAACAATTGAGTTATGGAATAAAAGTATCTTAATTGCAGGTTTTGGTCGAATTGGAAAATGTTTACTTAAAAAATGTAAGGGTTTAGAAATGAATATTTTTGTTTATGATCCTTTTGTCAGCGAAGAGGAAATTAAAAAAGAAGGTGGTACTAAAATTAAGGATTTAAATGAGAGTTTAAATAAAATGGATGTAATTTCAATTCATATGCCTCTAAACGAAAATACAAAACATTTAATTAACTATGAAATGATAAAAAAAATGAAAAAAAATTGTATTTTAATTAATGCTGCAAGAGGTGGTATTATTAATGAGGGTGATCTTAGTAAGGCATTAAACGAAGATTTAATTTTTGGTGCGGGGCTTGATGTTTTTGAAAAGGAGCCTCCATCTGTAGATAATCCATTGCTAAAAAATGAGAAAGCATTTTTAAGCCCTCATTCAGCAGTATTTACCGAAGAATGTTTGTCTAGAATGGGTATTGAAACAGTCCAAAATATTATTGATTTTTTTGATAATAAATTGGAAAAGTCAAAAATAGTAAAAATCTCATGAGCTTAAAATTAAAAAATTTTGGATTGTTAGAGTTTCTTATCATTTTATCAGCTGTTTATGTGGTAGGAATGTTGATATGGACAGCGAGTACGAGGCCTGAAGTTGAAGCTCGTGCAAATTTAGTAAAAGAAAATCATAAAAAAGTTGTCGATTTTATTAATGGCGAAATTAATAATTGTGGAAATAACGATGAAGGGAAGATAACAGTTTGGGGTGATCCATGTAATGCTGAATGGATAGCTGAAAAGGTTGTTAAACATATAAATGATAATCTTAAGATTGAAAATCCATTTTCAGATGACAATAAAGTTAAAACAGACCCTGACCCGAGAATAAAAGCGGAGGGAAAAGCTGGTCAGTCAGTAGAAATGGGCGTTATATTTATAATGTCGTCAAATTTTCTAGCAGAACCAGGATCAGAATGGATTGTTGGTACTTGTTTTAAATCTCCATGTGTGGCTGCTGGTAATAATGAATTAACTTCTTTATATAGATAGCTAATTATTTTCAATTTCTAAATTTGCACTTTTTAAAGTCTCAATTAGATATTTGTATCCAATTTTAGCATATTCAAAAGGATTTGCTTTTGCGGGATCTTGCTCCGCTTCTACAACTAACCATCCAGAATAATTTTGTTCTTTTAACAACTCAAAAAAAGGCTTGTAATCAATACAACCATCTCCTGGAACAGTGAAGGCTCCTTCTAAAAAAGCCTGTCTAAAACTATAATCGTGATTTAACGAATTATCTAAAACATTTTTTCTCATATCTTTGCAATGTATATGAATTATTCTTTCTTTAAATTCTTTATAAATTTTCAAACTATCTCCTTTTGCAAATAACATGTGTCCAGTATCTAAAGTTAGTTTGACACTACCATCTGTGTTTTCTAATAATCTTCTTGTATCTTCTTCACTTTCAATGCAAGTTCCCATATGATGATGGTAAGCAAGAGGCATGTCTTGATCCTCTAGATATTTTCCCATTTCTGAAATTTTTTTATAATATTTTTTAGACTCGTCTAAATCCATTCTAGGTCTTTTAGACAAATTTATATTTGGATCACCTTGAATAGAACCATAAACTTCGGCAAAAACCATGCAGGGTGCTTTACAATCTTGAAATAGTTTCAATTGGTTTTGAATTTTTAATTTTTCCTCCTCAAAAGTATTTTTTCTTAAATTTGCTCCATACCAACCTGAGCATAATTTTAAATTATATTTATTTAATATAGGAATTAATTCTTTTGATGTTTTTGGAAATTTTCCACCAGACTCTATTCCTTTAAATCCTGCTTCACTAGCTTCAGAAAGACATTGTTCAAGCGAAGTATCACCACCAAGCTCAGGCATGTCATCATTGCTCCAAGCTATTGGGGCTATACCTAATTTTACTGACATAAATAATAGTTTTGTTATGATATTAGATGCTTCAAAAAATTAAACCTAAAAAATTTAAACTTGGAATTGTTGGAGGAGGACCTGGATCTTGGATCGGGCATGTTCATAGGATTTCATCTAGATATGATGACAAATACGAAATTGTTGCAGGAGTATTTTCTAGAAGTGTTGATAAATCTAGGAAATTTGGACAAAGTATAGGCTTAGATAAATCGAGATGTTATTCAAATTACAAGGAGATGTCTAAAAAAGAAGCGAAAAGAAAAGATGGTATTAATGTTGTAGCAATAATGACTCCACCATCAAGTCATCAAATTATTGCAGAGAATTTTATAAAAAAAAATATACATGTAATTTCAGACAAACCATTTGCTGGAAATCTTGAGCAGGGAAAAAAACTATATAAAGCGATTAAAAATAACAAAAAAATTAAATATGCACTGACTCACAACTATTCATCTTATCCAATGGTAAGAGAAGCAAAAAATTTAGTGGAAAAAGGAAAAATTGGAAAAGTTGAATATATCAATGTTGAATATATTCAGGATTGGACAGATGGTAATAAAATTTCAAAAACAAATTCAAAAAAGGTTTTTAAATGGAAAGTTGATAAAAAAATTGTTGGTGTATCAGCAGTTCTCAATGAAATAGGATCACACGCATATCATCTAGCAATTTATATTACAGGCCTTAAAGGAGAAAAACTGATTGCCGATGTAAGTAAATATTCGAAGGACGTTAATATGGATAATAACGCACAAGTTTTTGTTAATTTTAATAATGGTGCTAAAGGAATTGTATGGACATGTGTAACAGCTAAAGGTGGTGTTTATGGTTTAAGAATTAGAGTATATGGGTCGAAAGGAAGTTTAGAATGGGTTCAAAATGATCCAAATTATCTAAAATTTAATCCAAGCAAAGGAGCAGTAAAGTTTTTAGAAAGAGGATATACAAAGGCAAATTTTTCAAAAAAATTTTCTAGAGTAAAATTTGGTCACCCTGAAGGATATTTAGATGCTTTTGCAAATATATATAAGGAATTTGCTGAATATTTAAAAACAAATACAAAAAAAAGATTTTATTTTCCTAACGAAGAAGAAGGTTTGGAAACTGCTAAATTCATTGATGCATGCAAGAAATCATCATTAAAAAAACAATGGGTAAAAATTTAATTAACGTAGCATTATTCGGTTTGGGAAGAATAGGACTAATGCATGCAAATAATTTAATAAATAATAAAAATTTTAATCTTAAATATATTTTTGATGTTAATAGAAAACTTGCAAAAAAAGTTTCAAAAAATCTAAATTGTCAAAATATTGAAAGCCCTCAAATAGCATATAAAGATAAAAAAATTGATTGTATTTTTATATCTTCTATTACATCAACTCATCTTAAATTTATATATGAAAGTATAAAAAGTAATAAAACAGTATTTTGTGAAAAACCTTTAGATTTAAATTTAAAAAAAATTCAAAATTACGAAAAAAAAATAAATAAATTTAATCATAAAATTCAAATTGGATTTAATAGGAGATACGATCCAGGTCACAGTTCTCTAAAAAGTAATTTAATAAAAGGCAAAATAGGAAAGCTAGAGAAAATTATTATTACTAGCAGAGATCCAGCTGCTCCATCTATAAATTATTTAAAGGCTTCAGGTGGTATTTTTAGAGATATGATGATCCATGATTTCGATCTAGCAAGATTTTATGCAGGTAAAGATGAATTTGTTTCTATATTTGCTACAGGGAGTAATATTTCTAATAAATACTTCAATAAACTTAAAGATTTTGAGCTTGCTACTGCAATTTTGAAAACAAAAAATGGTGTTCAATGTATTATAAGTAATTCGAGACATTGTAGTTTTGGATATGATCAAAGAGTAGAGCTCTTTGGAAGTAAAGGAATGATTATTTCTGACAATATCAAAGAAAATGAGATTAGTTTGTATTCTAATAAAAGTACGAATGCACGTTCAAGCTTTAAACATTTTTTTATAGAAAGATACGATCAGGCATACAAAGAACAATTAAATGATCTTGCCAAATTATTTAGATCAAATTCGAGACCTAAAAGTGGTTTTATTGATGGAAAGATTTCAATTCAAATTGCTGAAAGTGCTATCCGGTCATTAAAATCAAAAAAGTTTGAAAAAATAAAATACTAGAAATCAACTTTAGGTTGAATACAACCTGCTTCTTTACAATCTAAATAAATTTATGTTAGCTTTAACGTTTAAAAGTTAACTTTTATTTAAGAGAGGAAATTAAAAATGAAAACAATAAAGAACTTTATATTAGCTGTTGCTGCATGGGCAATGATGTCTGTATCAGCATTAGCAACTGATATAATTGTTGTTTCACATGGACAAGCTAATGACCCTTTTTGGTCGGTAGCTAAAAATGGAGTTGATGCTGCTTGTAAAGATATGGGAGTATCTTGCAAATACACTGCGCCTGGAACTTTTGACATGGTTGAAATGGCAAAACTAATTGATAACGCTGTATCACAAAAACCAAAAGGTATTGTAATTACTTTGCCTGATGCAGCTGCATTAGGAAAATCTGTTAAAGCAGCAATAGCTGCTGGTATACCAGTAGTTTCTATGAACTCTGGTTCGGATGACTATGCATCATTAGGAATTAGTGCGCACGTAGGTCAAACTGAATTTGAAGCTGGCGTTGGTGGCGGACAAAAAATGAAAGCTGCTGGAGGAAAAAAAGCTTTATGCGTTAACCACGAAGTTGGAAACGTAGCGCTTGATAGAAGATGTGCAGGTTTCAAAAAAGGTTTTGGTGGATCTGTTGATATTCTTGGAACATCAAATGACCCAACTGAAATTCAAAAAGCTGTTGCTGCAAAATTAGGCGGTGGATATGACACTATTCTAACTTTAGGAGCTGGTTTATCTGGTGAAGCAGCACTAAAAGCTTTAGAAGCTGCTGGTAAAGTTGGAAATGTTAAATTAGGAACATTTGATATGTCACCTAACATGTTAAAAGCTGCTGCTGCAGGTAAAGTAGAGTTTTTAATTGACCAACAACAATATCTACAAGGTTATTTGCCAATAGCTATTTTTGCTCAGTACATGAGATGGGGAACAATGCCTGCTGGTGTAGTTATGACTGGACCTGGATTTGTAACTCCTGATAATGCTGCTAAAGTAATTAAATGGGCAGCTCAAGGCTATAGATAAAATCTATATTTAAGGCCTGACTAAATTTAATAGTCAGGCCTTTTTTCAAAATTTAAATGTCATTAAAATCAAAAAGTATTTCATCAAAGAGTAGTCTTAATGAAGACGAGCGACTAAAAAAAATATCACCACTAAGAGTTTTATTGAATAGGCCTGAGTTAGGTGCATTAGGTGGCTCAATACTTGTATTTATATTTTTTGGAATCGTAGCTGGTGATACTGGTATGTTTAGCGCCTATGGAATGCTTAATTTCCTCGATGTTTCAGCTAATTTAGGAATTATAGCAATAGCAGCAGCGATGTTAATGATTGGCGGTGAATTTGATTTGTCAATTGGATCAATGATTGGCTTTGCTGGAATTTGTATTGCAATTCCTGCGATTTACTGGGGTTGGCCTTTATGGATGAGTATAATTTTTGCTTTCGCTATGGCAGTATTGGTTGGATACTTTAATGGAATAATGGTTGTCAAAACTGGTTTGCCATCTTTTATTGTAACACTTGCAATGCTTTTTATTTTAAGAGGTTTGACATTAGCAATAACAAGATTGATTACTGGTAGAACTCAAGTTCCAGGACTAAGAGTATTAATTGAAGATGATCCATTAGCTTGGTTATTTGCTACAGATACTTTTAAATGGCTTTTTACTTGGTTGGGATCATTAAAATTAATTGAACTAAGAACTGATGGAACTCCTCTTGCAACTGGAATACCTCCATCAGTTATTTGGTTTATTGCATTAACATTGTTTGCAACATGGATATTGATGAAAACAAGATACGGTAATTGGATCTTCGCATCTGGAGGCGATAAGGTTGGAGCAACAAATGTAGGTGTGCCTGTTGGAAGGGTAAAAATAAGTCTATTTATTGGTACGGCAGTCGCTTCTACTATTTTCGCTTGTATTCAAGTATTAGATGCGGGTTCTGCAGATACTATGAGAGGTACTTTAAAAGAACTAGAAGCTATTGCAGCTGCTGTTGTTGGTGGGTGTCTCTTAACTGGAGGGTATGGATCTGCAATAGGCGCTGCTTTTGGTGCAATTATATTTGGCACTGTATCTATGGGAATATTTTATACAGATGTTGACACTGATTGGTTTAAAGTTTTCTTAGGAGCAATGATGTTGATAGCCGTAGTGTTTAATAACTATATCAGAAAGAAAGTGACTGAAAGTAAATAATGTCAGACTATCTCGTTCAATTTAATAATATTAGTAAGTTTTTTGGGAAGGTAATAGCGCTTAAAGATGTCACTATGAGATTAAAAAAAGGTGAGATCATGTGCTTACTTGGAGATAATGGAGCAGGAAAGTCGACTTTAATTAAAACTTTAGCAGGTGTTCATAAGCCTGATGAAGGAGAAATTATATTTGAGGATAATAAAATTGTTTTTGACTCACCTAAAGATGCTTTAGATATTGGTATAGGAACAGTTTATCAAGATCTAGCATTGGTTCCTTTAATGAGTGTTACTAGAAATTTTTTTATGGGAAGAGAGCCTCAAAAAGGTATTCCTTTCCTTAAAACTTTTGATGTGGAGAAAGCAAATAAGATAGCAGCAGATAGAATGGGACAGATAGGTATCGATGTTAGAGATCCATCTCAGGCAGTTGGAACTATGTCCGGTGGTGAAAGACAATGCCTGGCAATATCACGAGCTATATATTTTGGAGCAAAAGTTTTAGTTTTAGATGAACCAACTTCTGCTTTAGGAGTTCATCAAGCATCAATGGTATTAAAATATATTGTAAAGGCTGCGTCTGAGGGATTGGCTGTTATTTTAATTACTCATAATGTACATCATGCTTACCCTGTTGGTAATAGTTTCACTGTACTTAACCGAGGAAAAAGCATGGGAACATTCCAAAAAAAAGATATTTCTAGAGAAAAGCTTCTTAGTATGATGGCTGGTGGTGAAGAATTAGACAAACTTGAAGTCGAACTTCAAGAAATGGATAGAATTCACAACAAAAATTAGATATTACGCCATATATCTTTACCATGACAAAATCATTTCCATTGCTCTTTATATTATTGTGGTCGTCGGCATTCATATCTGGAAAAGAAATTGTTCAAAACGCTTCTCCATTTGCAGCTTTAGCATTTAGATTTGGGATTGTAACAATTGGTTTTCTCGTATTTGCTTATTTCAGTAATGATAAAATTTTTGGAAAATTAAAAAATATTATTGAAAGTCTTTCAACAGGTATTTTATTTCATGGGATTTATCTAGGTGGATGTTGGTATGCATTTTCAATTGGGATGCCAGCTGCAATTGTAGCTTTAATAGTTACACTTCAACCTATTTTAACAAATATTTTATCTGGTCCAATTTTTGGAGAAAAAATATCTTGGAAACAGTGGGTAGGTATCAGTTTAGGTTTCATTGGTTCTGTCACTGTCTTAGGTATTGATTTTGGAAAAGAAATTCCTCCTTTAGGATTGTTAGCTACAGTCTTAGCTTTATTTGCAATAACGGCTGGAACATTGTGGCAAAAAAAATTGAGTGGAAATTTAGCTTTATCAGTTAACAATGCGTATCAAGCAGTTGGTGGTTGCCTTTTTAATCTATTATTAATGTTTATATTTGAAAATGCTTACATAAATTTTACAACTAGTTTTATATTGGGTATGTCTCACCAAATTATATTAGTTTCATTTGGAGCTTTTACTATTCTTATGTTTTTAATCAAAAGGGGTACTGTGGGCAAAACTACTACTTTATTTTTTTTAGTTCCTCCTACTTCAGCAGTGATGGCATGGATATTTTTAAATGAACAATTAACATTTACTGACATAATTGGTTTTTTAATAACAACCGTTGGAGTATTTATAGCTACAAGGGATAAAAAAAATGGATAACAATTTTTTTAAAAAAATAAGAATTTTAGATGGTGGCATGGGTCAATTATTACTTGAAAAAGGAATGGTATCTATGGGGACTTTATGGTCTGCTAGCGCTTTATTGGATGAAAAATATCATCAAATGTTAGTTGATACTCATCTATCATATATCAACGCAGGCTCAGATGTTATTGTTACTAACACCTTTAGTTGTAGAAAATTTAGATTAATAGAAAATAAAGTTGGTGATAAATTCGAAAAATTAAACGAAATTGCATGTAAACTTGCAATCAAAGCTAAAGATTTATCAAAGAAAAATATATTAGTAGCAGGATCAATTCCAAGCCAAAGAGACACTTATATAACTGATGATCGCGATATCAAATTAATAGAGGAAGATATGTTTGAACAAGCTGGTATTTTAAGTGAATTTACTGATTTTTTATACTTAGATGTTATTAGCAGCACTAATGAAGTTAAAGCCGCTCTTAATATATCTAAAAAATTAAACAAAAAAGTTTTAATTGGAATACATTTAAAAAAAAATGGTGACCTACCCTCAGAAGAAAAAAATTGAGCAATTACTTGAAATTATTCAAGATGAAAATACACTTGGTATAGTTTGTGCATGTAT
>CACGFJ010000022.1 GCA_902572225.1 uncultured Pelagibacteraceae bacterium
TGGGATAAGTACTAATTTAAGGTATATCTATATTAAAATAACTGAAGACTTAAAAATTTTTTTTTCTCATGATCTATCTTTAATAGAATACGTTAAAAAAATTTTTTCAAAATTCAATCAATTTTTAATCAATGAAAAAATTAAATTTAATAGTTCTTTATTAAAATTGAATAGTGATGCTAAATGTGAATTTTATAATTTTAAGCATTTTACAAAATATGAAAGTAAAATTATATCGGCTTTAAATCTAGCATTTATTGCCTATGATTATAAATATAAAATAAGGCGTCATAATACAATATTTTGGCCTGATGGATTAATGTCTGAAATATCCACAAATAAAAAAAAATTACCTGGAAGAAATTTTTTAAAAAAATTTATAAAATTATTAAATAACAATCAAAAAATATTTAGACGAATATATGTATATGGGAACCTGCCAAAATTATCTAAAAAATGGCTATCTGAGAATTTAGATGCAAAATTTACTCATATTAATTTACCATATGGCGATAGTTCAGTAATAAATAAATTTGTTAAAAGAAAAAAAATTTCTTCTAAGTCCCTAATTATTTTAACTCTTCCAACTCCAAAACAAGAAATTGTTGCAAATTTTATAAATGATAAAAATCCATCATGTACAATTTTATGTATTGGTGGATCAATTAATATGTGCAGCCATTACGAACAAGAGGCGCCAAAGATTTTTTATAATTTAAATTTAGAGTGGTTTTGGAGATTAAAATTTGACACAAAAAGAAGACTTAAAAGATTAATTGAAACCTTTACTTTATACCTTATTTGTAAAATGACTGGTAAAAATAAAATATTTTAATGAATAAATATGTAATTTGGTGTAGTGATTTAAATAAAAATTCTGGAGAAGGTGAGTTAGCAAATAAATTCCTTAATTATTATTTTAATAACAAAAAAGTTATTAAAATAAATTTTTCAAAACCTTTTTTTTTAAGTAAGTATATTTATTCTTACATTGCAATAATAATACTTTGGTATTATTACATAAAAGGTTTTAAAACGGTTTACGTAAATTATTTACCACTTTGGAATACAATTATTTATTTATTTGCACCTCCAAGAACTATTTTTGGACCGATAACTGGTAGCATACAAGTTAATAAAATTAATAACTCAAAAGCATTAATCCGATATCTCATATTTCCAATTTTATATAGATTAAGTTTAAAAGTTTTAGATTTTAGAGAGAAAAAAATTTTATTCGCATCAAATATTCTAAAAAAATTTTAATGAATGTTTAAAATTAACAAAGAATGTTGATTATGTTTTTAATTTAGCATGCAATATGGGTGGCATGGGTTTTATAGAAAATAATAAAGCAGAGTGTATGTTATCAGTATTGATAAATACTAATTTATTAAATGCTTCGAGAATAAACAAAGTCAAAAAGTATTTCTTTTCATCTAGCGCTTGTGTTTATAACGCGAATAAACAAAAAAAAACTTTTATACGAGCCCTAAAAGAAAAAGATGCTTACCCAGCAGAGCCTGAAGACGGATACGGATGGGAAAAACTGTTTAGTGAAAGAATGTGCAGACATTTCAAAGAAGATTTCAATTTAGATGTTAGAATAGTAAGATTGCACAACGTATATGGTCCATTTGGCACCTATGATGGTGGAAGAGAGAAGGCTCCAGCTGCAATTTGCAGAAAAATTTCAACAGCAAAAATTCTCAAGAAAAAAGAAATCACAGTATGGGGGGATGGAAAGCAAACAAGGAGTTTCATGTACATTGATGATTGTATTGATGGAATTTTCAAAATTTTTTTTAGTAGTTTTTCCGAGCCAATAAATTTAGGTTCTTCAGAGCAGGTATCAATAAATCAACTTATCAAAGTAATTGAAAAAATATCTAACTATAAAGTCAAAAAAAAATATTTATTAAATAAACCAAAAGGTGTTAGAGGAAGATCAAGCGATAATACATTAATTAAAAAAGTTGTAGGATGGGAGCCAAATACTAAATTAATTGACGGATTAAAATATACATATAATTGGATACATAGTGAGATCTTAAAAAATTCAAATAAAAACAACTACACAAAATAAGTATTTACATTTTCAATTAATAAGCTAAAAGAAACTGCCTGGTGATTATTGCGAAAGTGTAATACCCGATCCCATTCCGAACTCGGAAGTCAAGCCTTTCTGCGCCGATGGTACTTTGTCTTAAGACATGGAAGAGTAGGACATTGCCAGGCTAGAATCTCATAATAAACTTTATAATTATTAATAAGAGTTGTATTAGTTTCAAATAACTTTTTATAAATTACAAAAAATGAAACGAATTGCTCTAATTTTTGGTGTTACAGGACAAGATGGATCATACTTGACAAGGTTGCTCTTAAAAAAAGGATATATCGTCCATGGTGTTAAGCGACGATCTTCATCATTAAATACATCAAGAATAGATGATATTTATCAGGAGCCTTTTATTAAAAAAAAAAATTTTGTTCTTCACTACGGAGATATTACAGATGGAACATCCATTTTTGATATAATAAAAAAAACAAAGCCAAATGAAATTTATAACCTTGCTGCCCAATCTCATGTTGCCGTCTCTTTTAAAATTCCTGAATATACATCAAATGCAGATGCTTTAGGTTCATTAAGAATTTTAGATTCAATTATTAAAATAAATCCTAAGATTAAATTTTACCAAGCGGGCAGTTCCGAGATGTATGGTAAGGTTCAATCTTTTCCTCAGACAGAGAAAACACCCTTTTATCCAAGAAGTCCTTATGCAGTCTCAAAAGTCTATGCTCATTGGATTACAGTAAATTATAGAGAATCTTACAATCTATTTGCTTGTAATGGAATTTTATTTAATCATGAAAGTCCATTAAGAGGTGAAACTTTTGTTACAAAAAAAATTGTTAAAGGATTGTGTAGAATAAAATTAAAAAAACAAAAAAAATTATATCTTGGAAATATATATGCAAAAAGGGATTGGGGTCATGCCGAAGATTATGTAGAAGCTATGTGGAAAATTCTGCAATATAAAAAACCTGAAGATTGGGTAATTTGCACTGGTAAACAGTATTCTGTTAAACAATTTATAAATCTTGTTGCAAAAAATTTAAATTTAAAACTTTTTTGGTCGGGAGAAGGATTAAATGAAAAAGCATATTCAGAGAAAAATGAAAAAATTATCGAAATAAAAAAAGAGTATTTTAGACCAGCAGAAGTTGAAAATTTAAAAGGCAATGCGGCAAAGGCGAAAAAACATTTAAAATGGAAACCAACTAAGAATATTAATGCTCTAATAAAGGATATGATAAACTTCGAATTAAAAGAATTATCATATGAATAGTAAAAAAAAACTTTTTATTGCAGGTCATAATGGAATGATAGGGTCTGCAATAGTAAAAAAATTTAAGAAAAAAAAAGATTTTAAAGTTTTATTTGAAGATAAAAAAAATTTAGATTTAACAAATCAGTCTGATGTATTTAATTATTTAAAAAAAAATAAGCCATATGGTGTTATTTTAGCAGCAGCTAAAGTGGGTGGTATAGTTGCGAATAATACAGATAGAGCTTCATTTATATATGATAACCTTACGATACAATCCAATGTAATTCATGGCAGTTTTTTATCAGGAGTAAAAAATTTAATATTCTTAGGTTCAAGTTGTATTTATCCAAAAAACTCTAAACAACCAATTAAAGAAAAATACTTATTATCTAATTATTTAGAAAAAACAAACGAACCATATGCAATAGCAAAAATTGCAGGTTTAAAATTGTGTGAAAATTATAGCAATCAATATAATCTTAATTACAAAACATTAATGCCTTGCAATGCATATGGTGAAAATGATAATTACGATCTTAGCAGCTCACATTTTTTGCCAGCTCTTATTAGAAAAATAGTAGATGCTATCAAATCGAACAAAAGTCATATTGTTTTATGGGGAAATGGTAAATCATTAAGGGAACTTATATTTAGTGAGGATATAGCATTAGCATGCCATTTCTTTTTAAAAAAAAAAACAAAAGAAAAAATATTTAATATTGGCACAGGTGTAGATTATAGTATTGAGCACTATGCAAGATTAATTATGAAGCACTTAAATATTAACTTAAAAATTAAGTACGATAAAAAAAAACCTAATGGAACCTATAAAAAATTATTAGACTCATCGTTAGCTAGAAAGTTGGGATGGTCTCATAAAACTAATTTTGAAAAAGGTATATCTATTGTAATAAATGATTATTTAAAAAATCATTTAAAAAAATCTTAAATGAACAACTAACCTTTATTATAAATCATTTATATGAAAAGATATATAATTATTACTGGTGGAGCAGGTTTTGTTGGCTCTAATTTAATTAAGTTTCTGCTTAAAAAGTCCAAATTTAAAATTATAAGCTTAGATAATTACTCATCAGGGTCAAAAAAAAATCATTTAAAATCAAAAAGAGTTACTTACATCAAGGGCGATACTGCTAAAATTAAATATTCACTTAAAAAATATAAAAATAAAACAAACGCTTTATTTCATTTTGGAGAATTTTCGAGAATATTTCAAAGTTTTGAAAATTTTGATCGATGCTATAAATCTAATTCTATAGGTAGCAAAGAGGTTTTTAAATTTTGTTTAGATAATAAAATAAAACTAATTTATTCAGCAACATCAGCAAGCTTGGGAAAAAAAGGTAATGACAAAAATCTATCCCCTTATGCTTTTACAAAATCAAAAAATCTTGAGTTATTAGAAAATTTAAAAAAGTGGTTTAATTTGAAATTTGAAATAATTTACTTTTATAATGTTTATGGTTTTAATCAAATATCTATAGGTAATATGGCTACGGTTATTGGAATATTTGAGAAACAGTTCAGAAAAAATTTACCTTTAACTGTTGTAAGACCTGGAACTCAAAGTAGAAGGTTTACACATATATCAGATACCATTAGTATTTGTTATAAAGCATGGAAGCTAAATAAATGTAGACACTATAGCATTAGTCACAAAAAAGCCTATTCAATAATTGAGGTTGCTAAAATGTTTAGTCCAAATATTAAAATGATACCCTATAGAAAAGGCGAAAGATTTGCATCAGCTTTAACCAATATGTCCTATAATAATAAGGTTATTAAGCATTACGGAAAAATAAATTTGAAAGATTACATAACATCGTTTATTACATCTGAAAAAAAAAAAATATGAAAATAGCAAGCTCATTAAAATCGCTTAAAAAAAGAGACTTAAACTCAAAGCTAGTCAGAAGAAGAGGAAGAGTTTATATTATAAACAAAAAAAATCCGAAATTTAAAGCTAGACAAAAATAAAATGGATAATGAGAGTCATAAAAATACATGGAATAATTTTACAAAATTTGTTCTTTGGGGTTCTATAGCTGTAGTTTTAGTTTTGATTTTAATGGCGATATTTCTTTTGTAGAATGATAATTGGTTCTATTTCAGAGGATATTAGTATTGAAAAGAGGGTTGCAATAACACCTGATATTATAAAAAAATATAAATCTTTAGGACTAGAGATTCATTTAATTAAGAATTACGCTAATCATTTAGGTATAAACGATAAAGAGTATGAAGCTGAAGGAGCTAAAATAATTGAAAATGAAGATGAGGTAATATCAAGCTCTAATGCTATACTGCAAATGAGCATTCTTAATCAAAATAATTTAAAAAAATTAAAAGAAAAACAAATTTTAATAGGAGTTTTAAATCCTTATTCTAACGAAAAAAAAATCAAAGAATTAATATCAAAAAATATTGATTGTTTCTCTTTAGAACTTTTACCGAGAATTACGAGAGCTCAATCAATGGATATTTTATCATCGCAAGCTAATTTAGCTGGGTATAAAGCTGTTGTTGATTCTTTTGCTTTTTATCAAAAAGCAATACCAATGATGATGACGGCTGCTGGCACAATTTCTGCAGCTAAAGTTTTAGTTGTTGGAGCAGGCGTTGCAGGATTACAGGCCATTGCGACAGCAAAAAGAATGGGGGCAATAGTTTTTGCTACAGATGTTAGGATTGCATCAAAAGAACAAGTTGAAAGTTTAGGTGGAAAGTTTTTAATTGTTGAGGGAGCAGAAAATCTAGAAACAGAAGGTGGCTATGCCAAAGAGACTTCAGATGATTTCAAAAAAAAACAAGAAGATTTACTTAAAGAAACTTTAAAGAAGATTGATATTGTTATATGTACTGCTTTGATACCTGGAAAAAAGGCTCCAGTTATTATTAAAAAAAACATGATAGAAGGTATGCAAAGTGGTTCGGTTATTTATGACTTAGCTGCATCGCAAGGAGGAAATGCAGAGTTGACCAAAGTCAACGAAATTACAAACATAAATGGTGTCCAAATTATGGGAGACTCCAATATTCTTAATAAACTTCCGGTCTCAGCATCAAATCTTTACTCAAAAAATATGTTTAATTTTATCAGTAATTTATTTAATAAAGAAAAAAAAGTTTTTGAAATAAATTTAGAGGATGAAATAATAGAAAAAACTAAGGTTAAATAATGGAAATAGATCCTTTTATATTCAGACTAAGTATATTCATTCTCTCAATTTTCGTTGGTTACTATGTAGTTTGGAGTGTTACGCCTTCTTTACATACACCATTAATGTCAGTAACTAATGCAATATCCTCAGTTATAATTGTAGGTGCTATAATAGCAGCTCTAGCTGGTTCATCAGTAAATATTTTTGATACATCAAATATTTTTGGTTTTTTGGCAATAATTTTAGCTGCAGTAAATATTTTTGGCGGTTTTTTAGTAACTCAAAGGATGTTACAAATGTACAAAAAGAAGAAAAAATAATCATGTCTGCTAATTTATCAGCCATATTCTATTTAATTTCAGGTATTTTATTTATTTTGGCTTTAAGGGGTTTATCTTCTCCAGAAACCTCAAGACAAGGAAACTATTTTGGTATAGCCGGTATGGCGATTTCAATAATTGTTACATTCTTATCAGTTGGAAATTTTGGTTCAGGATTTATATATGTACTTTTATTTCTTTTGATTGGCGGTACAATTGGTGCGTTTATAGCTTTTAGGATACCAATGACTGCTATGCCTGAATTAGTAGCAGGATTTCATAGCTTGGTAGGTTTGGCAGCAGTATTTGTAGCAATTTCAGCATTTTTAAATCCAGAAGCGTTTAATTTAGGCGTGGCAGGCAACATTAAACTAGCAAGTCTAATTGAGATGTCTCTAGGCGCTGCAATAGGCGCTATAACGTTTTCTGGATCTATAATTGCCTTTTTAAAACTCAGAGGAATAATGTCTGGTGCGCCAATCACATTTAAAGCTCAGCATTTAATTAATCTAATACTAGGATTATTGATTATAATTTTGATTTACTATTTATGTGTTTCACAATCATCAAATATTTTTTGGTCACTTGTAATAATATCTTTTTTAGTTGGTGTGCTTTTAATTATACCAATTGGGGGTGCAGATATGCCGGTAGTTATTTCTATGTTAAACTCATACTCAGGTTGGGCTGCTGCTGGAATAGGTTTTACTTTAGAAAATACTGCATTAATAATTACGGGTGCATTAGTCGGATCATCTGGAGCAATTCTTTCTTATATAATGTGTAAAGGAATGAATAGATCATTCTTTAATGTTATTCTAGGTGGATGGGGAGCATCAGATCAAAATACTACTTCAGAAACAAAAGAACAAAAACCAGTAAAAAATGGTAACGCAGATGATGCAGCATTTTTAATGAAAAACGCCTCTTCAGTTATAATTGTTCCAGGATATGGTATGGCAGTAGCTCAAGCACAACATGCTTTGAGAGAAATGGTAGATGCCTTAAAAAAAAATGGTGTAAAGGTTTCGTATGCAATTCATCCAGTTGCGGGAAGAATGCCTGGGCATATGAATGTTTTATTAGCTGAAGCCAATGTGCCATATGATGAGGTATTTGAATTAGAGGAAATAAACAACGATTTTGCTAATTGCGATGTTGCATATGTAATAGGCGCAAATGATGTTACCAATCCTGTTGCAAAATCAGACCCTCAGAGCCCAATTTATGGTATGCCAGTTTTAGATGTAGAGAAAAGTAAATCAGTTTTATTTGTAAAAAGAAGTTTATCACCCGGATATGCTGGTATAGATAATGATTTATTTTATAGAGATAATACTTTAATGCTTTTTGCAGATGCAAAAAAAATGACCGAAGAAATTGTAAAAAGTTTATAGATTTAAAATAAAATATTTTTAAGACTTTTATATGTCAGATAAAATTGAAATTAGTTCTAATAAAAGTTTTGGAATAGTTTTTTTCATAGTTTTCTTTTTAGTAGCTACTTACCCAATTCTAAATAACCAGGATATAAGAGTATGGTCTTTATTAATTTCAATAATTTTTTTAGTACTAGGTTTATTAAATTCTAGAATTTTAAATCCATTAAATAGGATTTGGTTCAAATTTGGTTTATTTCTTGGAAAAATTATCTCTCCAATAATAATGGGGTTTATTTTTTTCTTTGTAGTGACACCCATTGGAATTTTGATGAGACTCTTAAGAAAAGATTTATTGCATTTAAAATTCAATAATAAAGAAACTTATTGGATTGAAAAAAATAGTATTAAAAGTAAAATGAAAAATCAATTTTAATGAGTTTTATTAAAGAATTCTGGGAATTTCTAAAAGTTAGAAAAAAATATTGGCTTTTTCCAATAATATTTATTCTTTTAATATTTGGAGGGCTAATTGTTCTAACCCAAGGTTCTGCCGTAGCCCCTTTTATTTACACAATATTCTAAAGTGACCTCGATACTAGGTATTTCTGCATTCTATCATGACAGTGCAGCATGTATTTTGAAAGATGGAAAAATAATTGCCGCTGCTCAAGAGGAACGATTTACAAGATTAAAACATGATTCAAGCTATCCTTATCACGCAATTGAATTTGTTTTAAAATACTCAAAATTAAAATTACATGAGGTAGATCATATTGTTTTTTTTGAAAAACCTTTTTTGAAATTTGAGAGATTACTTGAAACTTATGTTGCTTTTGCTCCAAGAGGATTTTTATCTTTCTCAAAGGCAATGCCAATATGGATCAAAGAAAAACTTTTTCAAAAAAATCTATTAATAAAAAAACTTAAGTCACATGACAAATTCTTCAAAGATATTAATAAAATATTTTTTTCAGATCATCACCTTAGTCATGCAAGTAGTGCATTCTTTCCCTCCCCATTTGACGAAGCAATTATTTTAACAGCTGATGGAGTGGGTGAGTGGGCTACCACGACCGTTGCGATAGGTCGTGGCAATAAACTTGAAGTAAAGAAAGAAATTCATTTTCCTCATTCTCTTGGGTTGCTTTACTCTGCTTTTACTTATTACACTGGTTTTAAAGTAAATAGCGGAGAATACAAATTAATGGGATTAGCTCCTTACGGAAGACCAATCTACGTTGATAAAATAAAAAAGCTAGTAGATATAAAAAGAGATGGAACCTTCAGACTTGATCAAAAATATTTTAATTATGCAACTGGATTAACCATGACAAATGAAAAATTTCATTCTTTGTTTGGACAAAAACCTAGAGTTCCAGATAAAGACGAAATTAATGAATTTCATATGGATATAGCTGCATCAATTCAAAATGTTACAGAGGAAATTATGATTAAATTAGCAAAATCTATTAAAGAAGAATATGGTTTAAATAATTTGTGCCTTGCTGGTGGAGTTGCTTTGAATTGTGTAGCAAACGGTAAAATACTGAAAGAAAAGATCTTTAAAAATATTTGGATCCAGCCTGCAGCTGGAGATGCTGGCGGATCCTTAGGAGCTGCTCTTGCCTTATGGTATATAGAAAAAAATAATACGAGAAAATTAAACTTAAATGATGAAATGAGAGGTTCTTATCTTGGAACCGAATACAAACAAGAAGAAATTGAAAATCAGTTAAAGACTATAGGTGCTAATTTCAAAGTATATAAATACAAAGATCTTATAGAAATTACATCTAAATTTATTTCAAATCAAAAGGTTGTTGGGTGGTTCCAGGGTAGAATGGAATTTGGTCCAAGAGCATTAGGGGCAAGATCAATTTTAGCAGATCCTAGATCAGAGAAAATGCAAAAAAGTCTAAACTTAAAAGTAAAGTACAGAGAAAGTTTTAGGCCATTTGCACCATCAATTTTAAAAGAAGATCTAACTGATTGGTTTGATCTAGATGTGGAAAGCCCTTACATGCTTATCGTTGCCGATGTCTTAAATAAAAGAAAAATAGAAATGTCTCAAGACCAAAAAGAATTATTTGGCATAAAAAAACTTAATGTTAAAAGATCAGAAATTCCTGCGGTTACGCACGTAGATTATTCTGCTAGAATTCAAACTGTGAGTAAAGAAACAAATAAAACATTTTATGATTTAATCTTAAAATTTAAAGAAAAAACTGGATGCCCAATAATTATTAATACATCATTTAATATTAGAGGTGAACCAATTGTGAATACACCAAAAGAGGCTTTTAATTGTTTTATGGGTACAGAATTAGATTATTTAATTATCGGAAACTGTATTTTAGATAAAAAAGAGCAAAACCCAGATCTAAAAAGAAATTATAGAGACAATTTTAAGTTAGATTAATTGGTTGCGGGGGACGGATTTGAACCGCCGACCTCAAGGTTATGAGCCTTGCGAGCTACCAGGCTGCTCCACCCCGCGATCATTAAATTCTATTTTTGAGTTTGTTAAGTTTTTTAACTCTCTTAATGTTTTCTTGAAGAATTCTTTTTTTTTTCTCTGATGGTTTTTCATAGTTATTTTTTAATTTAATAATTTTAAAAAACCCGTCTCTCTGGAGTTTCCTTTTTAAAACTCTCAGTGCTTGTTCAACATTATTATCTTTAACTTCTATTTTAATAACAACCTCCAAAAAGTGCGATTAGTTAGCATTTTAAATAATATTTGTCTATATATTTCAACTTTAGTTATTTTTCTGATAAATTTAATCTTTCTTTATCTTTTTTTTCTCTAAGCATTCTTTTCTCTGCTTTTTGAACTGCATTCAATAAATCTTTTTGGGCAAATAAACCCATCGCGACAGGATCTTTTGCATTTAAATTGTTAAAATTCCAGTAGCTCTTATTTCTGATTGAGGTGACTGAATTTTTTGTAATTCCTACTAATTTTGCGATTTGTGAATCTTTAAGGATAGAATAGTTTTTTAGTAACCAAAGTGCAGAGTCTGGTTTATCTTGTCGTTTAGAAAGTGGTACATATTTTTTTATTTTGTTATCAGAACTTTTTATTTCAATATCTTTATCAATAATATTTAGAGGTCTATTTTCATCATTTGATGATAATTTAATTTCTTCATTTGTTAATTGTCCAGATATGATAGGGTTATAGCCAACTATACCTTTTGCAACTTCACCATCTGCAATACCTTGTATTTCTACTTCATGTAATTTACAAAAATTAGCTATCTGCTTAAAAGTAAGCGATGTATTTTCTACAAGCCATACAGCTGTAGCCATTGGCATTAAAGGTGCTTTTGACATTAATTATTTTTCTCAGATCTAAAATTTTGAAATTTTTTATTAAATTTACTAATTCTGCCCTTGTCTAATATTTTTTGTTTTCCACCGGTCCATGCAGAATGAGATTTTGGATCAATTTCTAGTTTAAGTATTTCGTTTTCAGATCCCCAAGTTGACTTAGTTTCAAATTGACTTCCATCAGTCATCTCTACTTTTATAGTGTGATATTTTGGATGGATATTTTTTTTCATGGCCAGCTTATAACAAAATTTGTTTTAAAAACAATTAAAAGTTATCCAATTTTTTCAACATTTTTTCATAAATACTAGAATTTCCTGCTCTTATATCTATTTTATTAATTTCAAAATCTTTAATGTCGTTTACTTTTCCTCCAGCCTCTTCGATTATTATTTTTCCAGCCGCTATATCCCATAGATTAATGTTGTTATGGAAATAACCATCTAATCTACCACATCCAACATAGGCCAAATCTAAAGCCGCACAGCCAGAGTTTCTTAAGTTTAGTTTTGGATAAATTGATTTTATACCGTAACTATTAGAACCAAATAAACATTCATCAATATTGGATTTATTTGATACTCTAATTCTACTATTATTTATATAGGATCCATTATTTCTTTCGGCATAAAAAATTTCATTTTTGATTGGATCAAATATCAGTCCACAGGTTATTTCATCCTCAATTTGTAGAGCAACTGAGATTGCAAAATGCGGTATACCGTGTAAAAAATTTGTAGTTCCATCTATAGGATCAATTATCCAATAAATATCTTTATTTTTATTAATTATTTTTCCACTTTCTTCTGTTAAAAAAGAATAATTTTTTTTTGACTTAGATAATTCACTTATTAAAATTTTTTCGACTCTTCTATCAGTTTTAGTTACAAAATCTTGTGGTCCTTTTTTTGATACTTGAAGGTTTTCAAGCTCTCCAAAATCTCTAATAATCACTTTTGAGGCCTTTTCGGATGCTTTAATCATCATATTTAAACTTGGGGATATTGAATTCATTTATATTTTTTTTATATATTCCATTGTTCTAGTATCTATTACTACTGTATCACCACTTTCAATAAACGGAGGAACTTGGATATTAACTCCATTGTTAAGCTTTGCAGGTTTGTAGGAAGATGATACTGTCTGACCTTTAAGTGCTGCATCCGTTGTTTCTATTTTACATATTATTTGATTTGGTAAAATTATATTTAAAGGATTTTCGTCATGAAAATTTATGCTAACTTCTAAATTTTCATAAAGTAATTTTCCTTTCTCTCCAACCAAATCCTTGCTTATGCTTATTTGCTCAAAGTTATTAGGATCCATAAAGTAAAAATTATTGTCATCTTTATAAAGAAAATTATATTTAATTTCCTCTAAAGAAGCTTTTTCTACCGTTTCACTAGATCTAAATCTTTCATTTAATTTAGTATTTTTATTTAAACTTTTCATTTCTACCTGTGCAAATGCACCACCTTTCCCAGGCTTAACATGATTTGTTTTTAATACTTCCCATAAATCATCTTTATATTCCAAAATCATACCCACTCTTATTTCTGTTGCATTTATTTTCATATTAAATTCTTTATCGCTTGGTGTGGTTTAAATTTTT
Source organism: uncultured Pelagibacteraceae bacterium (assembly GCA_902572225.1). Lineage (GTDB taxonomy): Bacteria > Pseudomonadota > Alphaproteobacteria > Pelagibacterales > Pelagibacteraceae > Pelagibacter. Next base: position 13,162 of record CACGFJ010000022.1, read on the forward strand.
TATTATTCCAAATGTAGCCTGAGATAGCTAAAAAATCTGCTTTATTCAATAATAGTTTTTTATAATTTTTATGATTGATTCCACCAATAGCAACAACAGGTATTTTAATTGACTTTTTAATTCTATTTAAAGTTCTAATATCTGCTTTATGTATAACTTTCTTAGTTCTAGTTTTATAGAATGCTCCTAATGCAATATAATGAGCACCATTTGATGAAGCATATTTGGCCAATTTAATTGAATTATGACATGTAACTCCGATGATTTTATTTTTCAAAATTTTTTTTGCCTTCAAAATATC
>CACGFJ010000023.1 GCA_902572225.1 uncultured Pelagibacteraceae bacterium
ATTAAATCAATCTGATTTTGTATATGAATATGAAATACAGAATATGAATAGTGACGAAATTATATATAAAATAATTTATAATAATAATCCTGAAAAATTTCTAAATACTTTAAAAGTAAACGATATAAATATAAATTCATCAAGTGATATTTGGTATATAGAATGAGGGAATTAGATCAAAAACTCTTAGACTTTGGAATTGCTGAAAGTTTTGATGAAAATGATTATTATGTGTCTAAAAGCAATTATTTTGCAAAAAACATCATAGAAGCTTGGCCTAAATGGGAAAAAAAAATTGTCAATTTAACTGGAGATAAATATTCTGGTAAAACACATCTATCAAATATATTTAAAAAAAAAAGTAATGCGTTGTATTTGTATAGTAAAAATATCGATGAGGCGATTTTAAAAAAAATTAAACTTTCAAACAATATAATAATCGAAGACTTAGATGAAAGTTTTGATGAAAAACTTCTTTATTCGTTATTTAACTTAGTTGAACAAGACAATAAATATTTGTTGATCTCTTCAAAAAAACCAATAGATACAATGAAATTTACTCTTCCAGATTTATTATCAAGATTAAAGAATTGCATAATAGCTAATATAGAGCAACCAGACGATGAGTTAATTTATGCAATAATTTTAAAAAGTTTCTCTGATAGACAAATTAAGTTAGATAACAAAATTATAGATTATATTATAAAAAGAATTGCTAGATCATATAGCAAAATGCATGAATTTATATATAAGATTGATGAATTGAGTTTAAAGAAAAAAAAATCTATTAACTTTAAAATAATAAAAGAGATAATAAATTGAGTAAATATAGAACACACACTTGTGGAGAACTAACTTTAAATAACAAAGATCAAACAATAAAGTTATCAGGCTGGATAAATAAGAAAAGAGATCATGGAAATCTGTTATTTTTAGATTTAAGAGATCACTATGGATTAACTCAATGTGTAATTGACGAGAGTAAAAAAATTTTCAAAGAAATAGAAAAACTTCCATTAGAAACTGTACTACAAGTTGAAGGTAAAGTTTTAGTTAGAGAAAAAGATACAATTAACAAAAATTTAAATACTGGAGAAATTGAGGTAAGAATTGAAAAATTTAAAATACTTGCAAGAACTAGGGAATTACCAATACCTGTTTTTTCAGATCAAGAATACTCAGAAGAAATTAGATTAAAGTACAGATTCTTAGATTTAAGGAGAAATAAAATTCATAATAATATTATTTTAAGATCTAAAATCATTTCATTTATTAGATCCGAAATGCAAAAATATGGTTTTCTAGAATATCAAACACCTATATTAACTTCATCTAGCCCAGAAGGTGCTAGAGACTTTTTAGTACCGAGTAGACTAAATCCTGGTAAATTTTACGCTTTACCTCAAGCGCCACAACAATTTAAACAATTAATCATGGTATCTGGTTTTGATAAATATTTTCAAATTGCACCGTGTTTTAGAGACGAGGACGCAAGAGCGGACAGAAGTCCTGGTGAGTTTTATCAACTTGACTTGGAAATGTCTTTTGTAGAACAAGAGGATGTATTCAAAATAGTTGAGGAGTTATTTTTAAATTTATTCAAAAAATTTTCCACAAAAAAGTTACTCCATGAAAAATTTCCCAGAATTCCTTTTGATAAAGCTATGCTTAAATACGGTTCTGACAAACCAGATTTGAGAAATCCTTTGGAAATAGCAGATATTACCGAAATTTTTCAAAGAGATGATGTAAACTTTGAAATATTTAAAAAATTAGTAAGCAAAGGATCGATAGTTAGAGGAATAGTTACAAAAAATACATCTGAAAAACCAAGAAGTTTTTTTGATGGAATTGATAAATGGGCAAAAGATGAAGGATCGTCGGGTCTTGCGTATTTTTCTATAGAAAATTCTGAAAAGTTAAGCGCAAAAGGACCTGTGGGAAAATTTTTTTCTAACAAATCTCTTAAAGAAATAATGACAAAAATGAATGCTGAAATAGGTGATACAATATTTATGTCTTGTGGAAATAAATCTGAAGTTGAGAAATTATTAAGTAAAGCGAGAAATAAAATAGCAAATGAATTAAACTTAATTGACGAAAATGTTTTTTCATTTTGTTGGGTGGTTGACTATCCAATGTTTGAAATAGATGAAAATACTAAAAAGATCGAATTTAGTCACAACCCTTTTTCTATGCCACAAGGTGACACGGATAATTTGGATCTTTCAGAACCCCTAAAACTAAAAGCTTTTCAATATGATATTGTATGTAACGGAATTGAATTGTCTTCAGGAGCTATCAGGAACCATAAACCTGACTTAATGTATAAATTATTTGAAATCGCTGGCTACTCTAAGAAAGTAGTGGATGAAAAATTTAGTGGTATGATTAATGCTTTAAGCTATGGGGCACCTCCCCATGGGGGTATTGCTCCCGGAATAGATAGAATCGTGATGTTATTGGCAGAAGAAAAAAATATTAGAGAGGTAACTATGTTTCCAATGAATCAAAATGCACAAGATTTAATGATGAATGCACCATCTGAAGTAGACGAAAATCAACTAAAAGAACTTTATATTTCAAAAAGAAAAAAATAACTATTTTTTTCCTTTAAGATTTATTCTTATATCTGATAAATCCACCAGTTTCTTTTTATAATCGTTTCTAACAAATCCTTTGCTTGTAATATCTTTTACAAGTTTGATTAGTTGATTCTGATCTTCACTTTCTTGACTTTCACTTGAGTCAGAATTGCCAGTTATAGATGGGGTGTGAGCTAAATCTTCTCTATTTAAATAGGATATAGCTAGCTCTCTAAAAATATAATCTAATATTGAACTTGCACTCATTATTCGATCATTTCCATAAACTTTACCAGAAGGTTCAAATTTTGTATCTAAATATGCATTTACAAATTCATCTAATGGAACTCCATATTGAAGACCTAACGATATTGCTATTGCAAAATTATTCATAAGAGCCTTTACTAACTCACCTTCTTTACTGGTATCAATAAAAATTTCTCCTATTTTACCATCTTCATATTCACCAGTATGCAAATATACTTTATGATCACCTATTGAGGCTTTTTGGATATAACCTTTTCTTCTATCAGGCATACTAAATCTTTTACCTATATTTTCAGTTATATTTTTTTTAAAATTCTCATCAATTGTTTTGGATTTATTATTACTCTTAATATTTTTATTATTAATTGGTTGTGAAACAATTTCAACTTTACTACTTTTGGTATCCTTAAGGTTTTTTGTTTTTCTATTATCTAATTTGACATCGATAATTTCAAATTTTCCATCGTCATTTTTCTCTAAATTGTTAAGATTTTCCTCATTTATATCATCTAAATAATGAGATACTTTGAAGCTACATGTGTAATATGTTTCAACTAAATATTTTGCCATTGTAATCCTATTTGTAAATTGAATCTTGATAAGATTTATGTATATACATTTTTTGATTATAGTCTAATTGTAAATTTACAATTATAAATTGAAAATAATTTGAATAAAATGATTAAAGAAATTTTTACTTGGTGGAACAAACAAACATTTGGCACAAGACTAAATACATTTTTATTTGGAAAATTAGTTGGCGAAGATAATTCAGGTAACAAATATTATGAGAGCAAGTCAGGAAAAAGATGGGTTATTTACAACGGGGAAGTTGAAGCATCAAAAATACCAAGCGAATGGTATTCTTGGATGCATCATACAGGAAATAAAATTGAAAACAGTCATGAATTAGACAAATATAGTTGGCAAAAAGAGCATATGCCAAATCAAACGGGAACAGAAAATTCCTATCATCCAAATAAAAACAAAAGTAAAAATGCTTCAAATAAAAAATATAATTCTTGGAAAAGCTAAAGTTTATATACTTGTTTTTTTTTTTTATTATTTATTAACAATCAACTCTTCAAGTGAAAATCAATTAAAAACTGAAAAATTTGCAGTTCTAACAATTTTAGATAAAGTAAATTCACAAAGCGATATAATTGAGATTGAAGTTGGTAGAGAATATAGATTTAAAAATCTTTCTATAAATATTCTTAAATGTAATAATTCAAAATTTGATGATGATCCAGAAGTTACAGCATATATGCAAGTAAGAGATACAATTAATAGAGATGAAAATAAAGTTTTTATCTTTAACGACTGGACTTTTGCTTCGTCCCCCTCAATAAGACCTTTCGATCATCCCGTTTATGATATTTGGTTAAAAAAATGCTTTTCCTAAAGCAGTTTTTCTTTGTCAAGCCAACTTACATTAAAATCTGAATCTAAAAATTTTTCGTGATTTAAAAGTATTTTATGTAAGTCTATTGTTGTTTTAATGCCTTCTATAACAAACTCATCAAGAGACCTTCTCATTCTTTGAATTGCTTCAGTTCTGTTTCTCCCATGACATATTACCTTGCAAATCATGCTATCATAATATGGAGTTACCTTGTAACCTTGAAATATTGCACCATCTACTCTTGTTCTAAAACCAGAGGGCTGATGACACATAGTAATTTCCCCTGGCGATGGTTGAAAATTTTTACTTACATCTTCTGCGTTAATTCTGCACTCGATAGCATGTCCCCTTGGCTTAATATCTTCTTGTTTTAAAGCTGTGTTACCGTCGAATGCAATCCAGATTTGTTCTTTGATTAAATCTATACCCGTTACAACTTCTGTTACTGGATGTTCTACTTGTATTCTTGTGTTCATTTCTAAAAAATAAAATTTTCCATCCTCAAAAATAAATTCTACTGTTCCAGCACCTTCGTATCCAATTTGGCTTACCATTTTTACAGTTTTATCAAAAAGGTCATTTCGTATTTTATCATTCAATAAAGGACTAGGTGTTTCTTCAATTAATTTCTGATGTCTTCTTTGAATAGAACAATCCCTTTCATGTAAGTGTACTGTTCTGTTTTTTCCAGATAATACTTGAACTTCTATATGTCTTGGATTTTGAAAAAATTTCTCAATATATACCTCATCGTTGCCAAAAAATTTTTTTGCTTCAGTTTTCGCAGTCAAAAATAAGTTTTCAAATTCTTCTTCTTTTGTGACAACTTTCATTCCTTTTCCGCCACCACCTCCTGCAGCTTTTATCAAAACTGGATACCCAACATCTTTACATATTTTTTTTGCCTCATCAAAATCAGATACACCTCCATCAGATCCTTCAATAATTGGAAGGCCATATTTTTTTGCAATTTTTTTTGCTTCAATTTTATCACCCATCATTTTAATCAATGAGGAAGACGGGCCAATAAATTTAATTTTATTTTGTTCAAGGATTTTTGCAAATTCATAATTTTCAGATAAAAAACCGTATCCTGGATGAACAGCTTCAGAATTTGTCAATTCAATAGCTGACATAATAGCCGGAATGTTCAAATAACTATTTGCAGCTTGATGAGGACCGACACATATACTTTCATCAGCCAATCGCACATGCATACTGTTTCTATCAACATCAGAATGAATAGCTACAGTTTGTATACCCCATTCTTTGCAAGCTCTGATAACTCTAACAGCTATTTCACCTCTATTTGCAACAAGAATTTTTTTGAACATTATTATTCAATTATTGCTATTGTATGTCCATATTCAACAGGTTGACCATCTTCAACACAAATTTGTTTTACAGTTCCAGCTATCGGCGATGGAACATGATTCATTGTTTTCATAGCTTCGACAATCATTATTGTGTCACCTTTATTAATTTTTTTTCCAATTTCTACAAATTTTTTTCCACCTGGCTCTGGTGCTAAATATGCTGTTCCTATTATAGGAGATGGAACTTTAGTACCAACAATGTTGTCTGATTTAATATTCTCTGATTTTGTTTCTTTAACTGTAGCTATATTTGTTCCAGAAAATTTTGATACTTTAACTTTTACATCTTTTTCAGTGTATTCAATTTCGGTTAGATTAAATTCATCTAAATATTCGGTAAGTTCTTTTATTATATTTTTATTTATTTTCATTTAACATCTCATGCATAGAATTTATGGCCAAAATATATCCATTTGTTCCTAAACCACAAATAATTCCAGTGACCACTCCACTTATTAAAGATTTATGACGAAATTCCTCCCTTTTATAAATATTTGATATGTGAAGCTCAATTATTTTACCTTTAAATACATCTAGAGCATCTCTAATTGCAACTGATGTGTGACTATACCCACCCGCATTAATTATAATTCCATCAAATTCTTTTCTTGCACTTTGTATAATATTAACTATTTCTCCCTCAACATTTGATTGCTTTATTTCAAGAGTTAAATCTAGTTCTAATGATTTTTTTTCACAGATATTCTTTAGGTATTTATAATCTTTGCTACCATATTGCGATTGTTCTCTTTCACCTATTAGATTAAGATTAGGTCCATTAATGATTAATACTTTATTCACGAGATCTTTATAATATATGAATATTAAAAATAAAATAAAAATTACAGTAAATGGTAAACAAATGCAGGTTATTCCTAAATTTTCATTAAAGAGTTTAATAACAAAATTAGAAATGCCGCTAAATAAAATAGCTATAGAATTAAACAAAATAATAATAGATAAAAAAAAAATTTCTAAGATTCAATTAAAAAAAGGAGATAAAATAGAAATAGTTCATTTTATTGGTGGAGGATAATGATTGATAAAAAATTTAAGATAGCAAATAAAAAATTTAAATCTCGCTTAATTGTAGGGACTGGAAAATATAAAAGTTTTAATGAGTGTGCAAAAGCAATAAAAAGTTCAGGCGCAGAAATAGTAACAGTAGCAGTAAGAAGAGTTAACATTTCAAATAAAAATAAAGCTAGATTAATGGATTATATTGATCCAAAAAAAATAACATATTTACCAAATACCGCTGGATGTTTTACAGCAGAAGATGCAATTAGAACTTTAAGATTAGCAAGAGAAATAGGTGGTTGGAAATTAGTGAAATTAGAAGTGTTAGGAGATAAAAAAAATCTTTTTCCCGAAATGATTGAAACATTAAGATCAACCGAATTGTTAACAAAAGAAGGGTTTCAAGTGATGGTTTATTGTAATGATGATCCTTTAATGGCCAAGAGATTAGAAAGTGCTGGAGCAGTTGCTATTATGCCACTTGCCGCTCCAATTGGCTCAGGCTTAGGAATACAAAATAAAGTAAATATTAAAATTATAAGAAAACAAACTAAATTACCTCTAATAATTGATGCAGGTTTAGGACAAGCTTCAGATGCCAGTATTGCAATGGAATTAGGATGTGATGGAGTATTAATTAATACTGCAATTGCAAAAGCAAAAAACCCTATTCAAATGGCTGAAGCGATGAAATTAGCAGTTATCTCTGGTAGAAAATCTTTTTTATCAGGAAGAATTAGTCCAAATTTACTTGGATCTGCATCAACAACCAACAAAGGTATCATTTAGTTTTCTTTTTATAGAATTTTTTTCTAAATTTTCTTTTTTTAAATATTTTTCTGTCTTTATTTTTTTTAATGTCATCTTCGTTTTTAATTTCTCTTTTTATTAACTCAAGATTTTCTACTTTTTCAATCTTATCTAAAACTTTTTTTGTCTTAGATTTGAATTCAATTATATAGTCTTCTAAATTTAAATTATTATCATTATTTAGATTAATTTTTGCTTTATGTTTTTTTTCAAAATATTTAACTACTTCTTGATAATTATCTAATATATGCCTTTCAATTTTATCATTTACGCTTAATTCAACTAATTTAGCGTTATGCTCTAGTGATTTTATTTCTATTAATTTAAGAATTTTTAAAACGAATGTTTCATCTGTTAGTTTCATATGCCATTTAACATTGCTTTCTCTCAACCTTTGTCTTGACATTTCAAGAAGTCCAAAATTACTTATTCTTCCTATTTGAATTCTAGCCCTATCATTTCTACATTTTTCTTTTAATCTTCTTTCTACCTGTCTTCTATTATTAAAATTTAACATATCTATGAAATCAATTATTATTAAACCTGACAGATCTCTAATTTTTATCTGTCGAGCTATTTCCTCTGCTGCTTCAATATTTGTATCAAAAGCTGTATTTTCTACATTTTTTTGCTTTATAGATTTCCCTGAATTAACATCAATAGATACCAGAGCTTCTGTTGGATTAATTACCAAATATCCACCAGATGTTAATTTTACCTCTGTCTCAAAAATTTCAAATAATTTTTTCTCGATATTTTCTTTATAAAATAATGGTACTTTATCTCTATATTTTTTTACTTTTTTAATTTGGTTTGGCATCATCATCTTTAAATAATTTTTTGTTTTTTGATATCCCTCATTACCCTCAACATATATATTTTGTGTATCATCATCATACATATCTCTAATACATCTTTTGATGATATCACTTTCTTGATGTATAAGTGATGGCGCAATTGAATTTAAAGCATTTTCCTTTATTTGATCCCAAACTTTAATTAAATTTTTTAAATCATTATCTATTTCATTTTTTGTTTTATTAGATCCTGCAGTTCTAACAATAATTCCCATTTCTTTTGGAATTGTTATTTCATTTAAAATATTTCTTATTTTCTTTCTTTCGCCTGGATTAAAAATTTTTCTTGAAATTCCTCCACCTTTAGCTGTGTTCGGCATTAAAACTATATATTTACCTGCAATTGATATAAAAGTACTTAATGCAGCTCCCTTTAACCCTCTTTCATCTTTTAAAACTTGTACCAAAATTACCTGATTTGGCTTTATAACTTCTTGAATTTTATATCTTTTAGATGGAAACTTTTTTTGGGTACTTGATTTTTCTTTTTCATCGTCTTCGTTTTTTTCAACAGGATCGTCAATTTTTATTTGCTCTTTACCTTCAAGAATTTTATCTTCAATTTTTTCACTTTCTTTAGATAACTCTTCTCTAACTCTTTCTTCTTCCTCTTTAATTTTTTCTAAATCACTTAGTGGTAATTGATAGTAATCTGACTGAATATCGTTAAAGGATAAAAAACCATGTCTTTCTCTCCCAAAGTCAACAAATGCTGCTTGTAGAGAAGGCTCTATTCTGCTTACTTTTCCTAGATATATGTTGTTCTTAATTAAAGTATTATTTAAGCTTTCATACTCATAATCTTCAATGTGATTATTGCTTTTAAGAACGACTCTGGTCTCATTTGGATGCGATGCATCAATGTATAAATTTTTAGACATAATTTTAAAGATTTTTTCATATATTAATTTAATAAATTCTGTGCCTTAACAATAACAAATTCATAGAATATTTAAACCAAAATGCAAAGAATTTTTAAAAGACTAATAATATTTGGATTACTCTCATCAACTTTAATTTTAGTCCTAATTATATCTGTACTTTGGACATATTCCAATAAATTGCCAGACTACAAATATCTTAAAAGTTATAAACCTCCAGTATCTAGCAAGCTATATTCTGGAAATGGAGTATTGGTTAGTGATTTTTCATCTGAAAAAAGAATATTCGTACCATACACAGCTATATCTCAAACAGTAATTAATGCTTTTTTATCTGCAGAAGACAAAAACTTTTTTGATCATCCTGGGGTTGATGCGAAGGGTGTTGTTAGAGCAATAAAAAATAATATTTTTAACATTATTTATTCAAAAAGACTTGAAGGAGCTTCAACAATTACACAACAAGTTGCGAAAAATTTTCTTTTGTCTAATGAAGTTAGTATTGATAGGAAGATAAAAGAAGCAATACTGGCTTTCAGAATAGAACGAGTACTTTCAAAAAAAAGAATATTAGAACTTTATTTAAATCAAATTTATTTAGGAGAAGGAAGTTATGGAATTGCATCAGCAAGCTTAAGATATTTTGACAAACCTATTAGTGAACTTAATTATGCAGAAGCTGCTTTATTAGCTGCTCTTCCTAAAGCTCCAAGTAAATATAACCCATATAAAAATCTTGAGTTGGCAAAATTTAGAAGAAACTTGGTTTTGAAGAATATGCTTGATAATGGATTTATTAATAAAGCTGAATATTCTAAATTAACAAAAAATGAAATTAAATTGAAAAAAAGAAAAAAAATTTATTTAGAGGATTCAAGGTATTATGTAGAAGATGTAAGAAAAGAGGTGATTGATAAATATGGTTTTGATAAAGTATATAAACAAGGTTTTAATATTAAAACTCCGCTAGATTTAAATTTACAAAAAATCGCAACACAATCATTAAGAAAAGGTCTTCAAGAATTTGATAAAAGAAAAGGTTGGAGAGGTGCATTAACAAATAAAAAATATAAAAATTGGAAAAAGGATCTCTCAAAATTTTATTTAGAAAAATCATTAGGATGGGAATTGGCGATTGTTAAAAAAATTGATAAATTTGAGACAGTTGTTGAAACACAAAATAACAAAAAAGGTATTATAAATTTTAATGATATAGACTGGACACGAAAAGAATTTAAATCTTTATTAAAAAAAAATGATATAATATACGTAAAGGAAATATCTGAAGGAAACTATACATTAAAACAACTGCCTAAAGTAAATGGCGGAATAGTGGTAATGGATCCTTATAGTGGAAGAGTTCTAGCACTATCTGGAGGTTTCAGTTTTAAAAAAAGTGAATTCAATAGAGCCTCACAGGCAAAGCGTCAACCTGGATCTGCTTTTAAACCGTTTATATATGCTCTTGCATTAGAAAACAATTTTTTGCCAAATACTTTAGTTTTAGATGCTCCAATTGTTTTGGATCAAGGTGATGATTTAAAAATGTGGAAACCAGAAAATTATGGAAAAAAATTTTATGGACCATCAACGTTAAGAACTGGTATTGAGAAATCAAGAAATTTGATGACAGTCAGAATAGCGCAAGAACTTGGGATAGATAAAATTGTAAATTTTTCAAAAAAATTAAATATTTATGAAAATCCTGATGAACTAATGTCTGTATCCTTAGGTTCAGCAGAGACTACTCTGTTAAAAATCACAAGTGCATATTGTTCATTTTTAAATGGTGGGAAATTAGTCAATCCAATTTTAATTGATAGAATTCAAGATAGCGAAGGAAATACAATATTTAATAATGAAAAAAGATATTGTGAAAATTGTGACTTAATTTCTTATGAAGGAAAAAACATTCCTATAATCAAAAGTAAGTATCAACAAATTTTTTCACCTCAAACCGCATATCAAATAACTTCAATGTTAAAAGGGGTTATAGAGAGAGGTACAGGAAAAGGTTTGAAAGACTTAAATCTTGAATTGGCCGGAAAGACTGGAACAACAAATAAAAATACTGACACTTGGTTTATAGGATACACATCAAACCTGGTTGTAGGTGTTTACATAGGTTACGATAATCCTAGAAGTCTTGGTAGATTTGAGACTGGTTCAAAAACTGCAATGCCCGTGTTTAAAGATTTTATCAAAAATACAGCCAATACTTTTAATGCTAGACCTTTTAAAGTTGCAGCTAATATAAAAATGATGGTAATTGATGCCAATACTGGAGAAAAAGCCAATTCCAGAACACAAAATTCAATAATTGAAGCTTTTAAAAAAATTGACGATAAATCGGATATTTTTACTAATAATATTGACGGTAGATTTAATACCTCAAATATATTAAAATTTTATTAATGGATCAAGAAATCTTAAATATAAAATCTGATATTGAAAAAACGAGTCAAAGAATAAAGGAGTTTCTTTGAAAAGAATGATATTTCTCAAAAAATAAAAAATTTTATCAAACTAATAGAAAAACCTGATTTTTGGCAGAACAAAAAATATGCTGAAAAAATTATTAAAGAGAAAACAAATTATGAAAAACTTTTAAATAGCTACGATTTGATATCAAGGGAAAGTAAAGACTTGTTTGATATACTTAATCTAGCAATTGACGAAAATAATAATGAAATAATCAAAGAAACTGAGATAAATATCAAAATTATATTCAATAAAATAAAACAAATTGAAATTAGATGTTTTTTATCAAATGAAAACGATACATTTGATAGTTATCTAGAATTTCACGCAGGTGCCGGAGGGACTGAAAGTCAAGATTGGGCTGATATGTTGAGAAGAATGTACATGAAGTGGGCAAACAAAAAAAATTTTAAAATCGAAATTATTAGTGAACATAAGGGTGATGAAGCAGGAATAAAATCTTCAATAATTAAGATTAGTGGAGATTACATAAATGGATTATTAAAAAATGAGTCAGGAATACATAGATTGGTTAGAATTTCTCCATTTGACTCTGGCGCTAGGCGACACACAAGTTTTGCCAGTGTTTGGGTATACCCTGTCATTTCTGAGAATATAGATATTGAAATTTTGGAAAAAGATTTAAGAATAGATACCTATCGATCTAGTGGTGCTGGAGGACAACATGTAAATACAACTGACAGCGCGGTAAGAATAACACATTTACCAACTAAAATTGTGGTACAATGTCAAAATGAAAGGTCTCAACATAAAAATAAAGAAACTTGCATGAATATGTTAAAAGCTAGACTTTATGATTACGAGTTAAAGAAAAAAGAAAAAGAGAGTGAAAATATTGAAAATTCTAAATCCGACATCGGCTGGGGTCATCAAATCAGATCATATGTATTACATCCTTATAAAATGGTAAAGGATAATAGAACTAATTTTGAAAGCTCTAGTCCAGAAAAAGTAT
>CACGFJ010000024.1 GCA_902572225.1 uncultured Pelagibacteraceae bacterium
GCTCTAATGAATTAAATGAGTATATAAATGATCTCTTAGACTCTGTGGAGTTATCCAAGTCTTCAGCTGAAAGATATCCTCATGAGTTTTCAGGAGGACAGAGACAAAGAATTTCTATTGCAAGAGCATTAGCAACAAAACCAAGATTATTAGTTTGTGATGAGCCAACATCTGCTTTGGATGTGAGTATTCAGGCTCAAATACTAAATTTACTTAAAGATTTACAAGAACAACTTAATTTAACTATCCTTTTTATAAGTCATGATCTACCAGTTGTTCGACAAATGTGTGATGATATTGGAGTTTTAAGGAATGGAAAACTATGCGAGGTGTCTGAGACGGAAGAGTTGTTTAAAAATCCAAATCATGAATATACTAAGGAATTATTAAGATTAATGCCTAAAATAGAAACAATTTACAATTAAGGAGGTGAAATGGCAGTTTTTAATATGATTGAAGAAGCTGATGCTACAGGAAAAGTGAAAGAGGTATTTGAAGATATAAAAAAGAAGAGAAATACAGACTACATAAACAATTTTTGGAAAATGTTAGCCAACAACCCAGAAACTTTAGAGAGAACTTGGACCTCTATACAGCAAGTGATGAAAAAAGGTGCTTTGGATGAAATGACAAAAGAGCTTATTTATGTTGCAGTTTCAATGACAAATAGTTGTGAGTATTGTATTAAATCTCACAGTATCGCTGCTAAATCTAAAGGTGCTACTACAGAGATGTTAAGCGAACTTATTGCAGTTGTTGCAATGGCAAATGAAACAAACAGACTTGTTGAATCATATCAGGTAAAAGTTGACAAAGTTTATGAATGATAGAGCCAAAGCAATATTAGATTTTTGGTTTGATGATATGGTCGTTGAAAAGCGATTTAAAAGAGATGATAATTTTGATCAATTGATTAGAGACAAATTCAAAGATGATCATGAAAAAGCTACTTTAAATGAATATGATGATTGGCAAGATGAACCATTAAGCACTCTAGCTTTAGTTATTTTATTGGATCAATTTTCAAGAAATTTATATAGAGATGATAAAAAAGCTTTTGAGTTTGATCATAAAGCAAGACTGATTGTAAATGATGCAGTCTATAACGGGTATCTTGATCAAATGGATGAATATCAACGTTTTTTCATGCTATTGCCATACATTCATAGCGAAGAAGTTATAGATCATGATAGAGCATATAAATTGTTGGATAACTATTTATCTAATCATCCAAACTATAATGAGATAAAAAAATTTTGGAAAGATCATACCGCTGCAATTAAACGATTTCATAGATATCCTCATAGAAATAAAGTTATGGGGAGAAAATCTACACCAGATGAGTTAAAATTTTTGGAGAGTCCAAATTCCTCTTGGTAATTATTCTATTGGATAATCCCAAGCATCTCCGCCAATTACCTTTGATATAGCAGAAAAATCTTTCGAACTGTTTCCATCCTCACAAAACTTTGAATATATTTCTAATGCCATCTCTCCTAATGGAGTAGATGCATTTGCATTTTTAGCACATTCATTTGCAAGTTTTAAATCTTTGTTCATCATACCTGCAGAAAAGCCTGGTTTATATTTATTGTTAGATGGAGTTCCTTCAATTAATCCAGGTAAAGGTGGATAAACTGAAATAGGCCAACTATTTCCGGAAGCATTTTTCATAATTTCATGAACTTTCTTTATATCTATATTCAATCTTCTTGCTAACATTAATGACTCTGAAGCAGCAATCATTGTTATTCCAAGAGACATGTTGTTACAAATCTTTGCACCGTTTCCGCTTCCTATCTCTCCAGCATGATAAATATTTTTACCCATTAATTTTAAAATAGGTAAAGCTTGATTAAATGCATCATTTGATCCACCAACCATAATATTTAAAGTTGCTTTTTGTGCACCCATCACTCCACCACTTACTGGTGCATCAATCATCTTAATACCTTTTTCATTTGCTTTCTTTCCTATTTCTTTAGAGGTATCTATATCGATTGTTGAACAATCTATTAGTAGACAATTTTTAGAAACTTTATCTAGAACACCATTTTCTTTTAAATAAACTTCTTTTGAATGTTTTCCCTCAGGCAGCATAGTGATTACAACAGACGTTTCACTATTGATTAGTTTTCCAAAATCCTTCTCAACATCAAGATTATTTTCAACTGCTTTATCAATCATTTCTTTAGAAACATCAAAAACCTTAACCTTTTTCCCTGCGTTCTTTAAATTACAGGCCATTGGGTTTCCCATATTACCAACTCCTATAAAAGCTATATTTTCACTCATATGACATCCTCTCTATTTAGTAATTTTTTCCACTAATTTATTAACCAACGGTGCAACAAAAGTTGTTGCAACTAATGCAACTGGCAAACTAATAGACCAAGCTTTGAAAAATCTTTTATAATAAAATTCATCATAACCTGTATTTATAAATGTAATAATTAGGGTCATTAACAAACTCATTCCTAAACCCATAAAAAAAACGAAAAGAATTTTAGAGAATTTTTTTGGAAACATTATTTATATTTGTCTTCAATATCGTAATATTCGTTGAAGCCAACTATATCTCTTAAGTCTGAAAATTTAGAAACATTTTTATTATAAACTTTATTTTTCATATTATTCAAACATTCTTGCATCGTTTTTATTGATGCACTCATTAGGGTTAGAGGCATTACAGCAATTTTATAACCAATTTCCTCTATTTCATTAATTTCTAATAATGGGGTTTCACCATCTTCGATCAAATTTAACATATGATGACCTGGAACTTCTTTGATAATTTTTTTCATATCTTCTTTATTTTTAACAGCTTCAATAAATAAAATATCAACACCAAGTTTTGAAAATGATTGCATTCTTTTAATTGCATCATCTAATCCTCTAGTTGCTATGGCATCAGTTCTTGCCATTATTAAGATATCTTTATTTCCATATTCTCTTGCGTCCACTGCAGCTTTAATTCTTGAGTTAGCTTCATCAAGATCGACAACATCTTTTCCCTTTGTGTGACCACATTTTTTTGGCCACTTTTGGTCTTCAATCATCACACCAGCTGCTCCTGCATCCGCATACCCTCTTACAGTTCTAAATACGTTCACTGAATTTCCATATCCAGTATCCCCATCAAATATTATTGGAATTGATGTAGCATTGCATATATTTCTTACTTGTTCTGCCATTTCAGAAAAAGAAATTAAACCTGTGTCCGGCATACCAAGTTTTGTTGATGAAACGCTGAAGCCAGACATAAACCCAACTTTCAAACCTTCTCTTTCAATTAATTTTGCTGATAATGCATCAAAGCATCCAGGCATTACAATTATTTCTGGTCCATCTAATAGTTGTCTTAGTTGTTCTGCTTTATCTTTTGATTTTATTTTTGAAAACATATTTATAATTTAAAAGGTATATATAATGCTAGGTCAGGGAATAAGTAAATAACAAATACTGTAAATAACATTATAATGACAAAAGGTATCACACCTTTAGCTATTTCTGACATTTTTGCTTTACCAATTGCTTGGAGAACATAAATATTTAGTCCAACAGGTGGTGTAATTAATGCACACTCAATCATTAGTGTAAAAATTATTCCAAACCAAATTAAATCAATATTCATTGCAGCGATTGAAATCGAAAATATAGGCATCATGATTAAAATTAATGAAAGGGTTTCCATTATAAATCCTAAGATTAGCAAAGTAATACAAACAACAAGTATAAATAAACCAGTCTCATTAATATTAGTAACTATGAAAGATGATAAATCTTGAGGAATTCTATAAAGCGAAATTGCTTTACCAAAAACTTTAGCTCCTGCAATAATTATAAATATTGTAACTGTAGTTTTCATTGTCTCCAAACCAGCTTCGATAAAACCTTTAAAATCCAATCTTTTTTTAGCCACAACATAGATAAATGATATTAAAAAACCAATGCCACCTGCTTCTGTTGGTGTATAAATTCCAGCATAAATTCCACCCAGCATAATGAAGGCCATTAATAATATTGGCAAACCTCTTTTTGTGTATTTAATTTTTTCTTCTAAAGTACTGGATACATTTTGAACTTCTTTATTAAAAAATTTCACGTAAAAAACTGAAAAGATAATAAAAAATAATGCTAAAACTATTCCTGGCCCAATTCCTGCAAGAAACATACTTAGTACAGACTCTTCAACAACAAATGCATAAACAATCATTGGAATTGATGGAGGAATTAAAATCCCTAAAGTTCCACCCGCTGCCAAAATACCTAAAGTAAAGTTTCTGTGATAACCTCTATTAATCATTGCAGGAAATGCTACAGTTGAGATTGTTGCTGCAGTAGCCACTGATGATCCAGATATAGCAGCAAAAATACTGCAAGAAACTATAGTTGCTATTGCTAAACCGCCTGGAAAATTTCCAACCCAGCTTTGAGCAAAATTAAAAAGATCTTCTCCAACACCTGCTTTTAATAATATATTAGACATCATCAAAAACATCGGAACAGCTAATAAAATAAAGTTATCTGCCACACTGTAAAAAGTTTGTGGGATCATTAAAGGAGAAATATCTCCAAATAACATTAAACCCAATCCTATAGAACCTAAACCAAATGCTATTGGCACTCCTAAAAAAAGCACAAAAAATAACAAAAATAAGATTATTGCTACTGTCATTTAATTATATCTTTGATGTATTTAGGTACTTCGAAAAGCACTCTTAATACCAAAAATGCAAAACATAATGGTATCGCAAATTCTGTAAGAAAGGATGGAACATCTAAAATTGTAGAGCTTGTTCTTCCAACTTTAAGAGAGTCGTAAGCAATTAACCATCCATAATAAAGTACAAATCCACTAAAAATTAAAATGAATATTGCACTTATTAAATCTAATATCTTTTTTCCTTTATCTCCTACTTTGTCATATATAACTGTTATTCTGATAAAATCATTTTTATGAAAAGTATAAGTTAAAGCTAAATAAGTAGCCCAAATTTGTAAAAATCGAGAAATTTCGTTTACCCAAATAGTAGGTGAATTAAATATGTATCTCATGATAACTTCATAAGAAACTATAAAGCCTATCATAATAAATAACGCTGAAGCTAAATAGCCAGAATATTTTACAATTTTGTCGTAGGTATTCATTTGAAAACCCCGCACTTAAGTGCGGGGTATTTATATGATTTAAAGTTTGTTTGCAGCTTTTACAAGTTGATCACCAACTCCACCAGCTCCACCTGTTCTAGAAATGTAATCATCAATAACAGATGACGATGCTTTTTTAAGAGCAGAAACTTCAGAACTACTTAGGTTTACAATGTTCATTCCATTTGCTTTTGCTTCTTTGTAAGCCCCAGCTTCAATGTTAGCCATGTCATCTCTAACAGCTTTTTCAGCTACTTTTGATGCTTCAGCTATAGCGTCTCTTTGTTTTTGAGTTAATGAGCTTAGCCATTTATCATTAGCAACAACAACGAATTCGATATCGCCATGATTTGTAACAGTTAAAGTATCCATTACTTGATATAATTTTCTAGATTTTACACCAGATACACCAGTCATACCTGCATCAACTGTATTTCTTTGGTAAGCTAAATATTGCTCAGATCCAGATATTAATGCTGGTTTACCACCTAAAGAACTCACAAAAGCTCCAAGTGTTTTTCCAAATACTCTAATTTTTTTATCTTTAAAGTCAGCTGGAGTTTTCATCGGACCACCATTGGATAACATAATTGCTGACCCATAAGCTTGATAATAAAGTGGAACTGCTCCTGTCTTAGCTATTGCAGGATCAAGAATAGCTCTTATCTCGGATCCAGCTTGAGTTGCTTTTCTTACTTTTTGTTCTGAGTCAAATAAGAATGGAAGATAGAAAACATCAACTTCAGGATTAGTTCCAGCAAATCTTGTTATAGATGCAACACCAGCTTCGATTGCTCCTGAACCAACAGCTTGTGGAACTTCTTTATCTTTGTAAAGTTGCGCAGAGTCGTAAATCTCAACTTTAATGTCTGATCTTGATTCTAATTCTTTTTTAAATACCAAAAGGTTCTGACCTAAGTGAGCCTTTAATGGTAATTGAAGTGTAATTCTCATTTTTGTTTCTGCCAAACTTGCACTGGCAAAAGAAACGAAAATCAGAGAAAATATTATTCTTTTAAAGATTTTCATGTTATTTCCCTCTTTTTTGTTTAATCTGACTATTTAAGTCGACTTTAAAATTAAATACAATATTAATAATCATCAATGAATTGGATAATTGTAGCTATTTCTGGGGCTTTTTTTCAAAATCTTAGATCAACTTTACAGAAAAAACTTAATCAAAAGGTATCAACTATTGCATCAACTTATGTAAGATTTGCTTTTGCATTACCATTTGGGACAATTTTATTTTTTTTGTATTTTCAAGACTTAAATGTAATCCCTGAAATTCTAAGTCAAAAAAAATTTATATTTAACGTATTATTAGGTTCAATTTTCCAAATAATTTTTACATTTGTTTTACTTTACTTATTTAGATTTGCTAATTTTGTAGTTGGAACTTCATTAAGTAAGACTGAAGTTATTCAGGTTGCGATTTTTGAATATTTGATAATAGGGGACAAATTAAATAAATTTGGAATAACAGGTATTATCGTATCTACAATTGGAGTAATTATACTTTCGATTAAAGACTTAAGTTTATTTCTAAAAAACTTATTTTCAAAAACAACTTTAATTGGTTTATCCGCAGGGCTATTCTTGGGTTTAAGCGTTGTATATTTTAGAGCAGCAGCATTAACATTGGAAAATTTTAGTAATAACTTTGAAAAAGCTATAGCAACCCTATTTTTTGGACTAGTTATACAAACAACATTAGTTACTATTTATTTAATTATATTTGAAAAGTCACAGTTTAAAAAATTATATGAAAACAAGTACGAATGTTTGACAGCAGGATTAGCTGGATTTCTCGCAACATTATCTTGGTTTTATGCTTTTACGTTAATACAGTCTTCATTTGTTAGAGCTATCGGCCAAATAGAATTATTATTTAGCTATGTGTCTTCAAAGTATATGTTTAAAGAAAAAGTCAAAATTACAGAAATTTTAGGGATAATTATATTTGTAGTAGGTGTACTAATTTTACTACTTAATAAAAGCTAATTAATTCTTCCAAGATAATTAACCATTACAACACCAATAATAATTAAAAAAATCCCAATTAACCCATACATATTTGGTATCTGGTTATATTTAATCATACCGAAGACTAAAATAGCAGCCACTGTTATCCCACTATAAGTAGCATAAGTAAAACCTACTGGTATCATAGACATTGCTTTTGCAAGTCCATACATAGTTATACACATAAAAGCTATTGATAATATTGTTGGAGTTAATTTTGAAAATCCATCTGAAATTTTAGCAAAACTATTTGCAGCAATTCCTGTTGATATAGCTAATACCAAATAAATATAACCAGATAATGGTTTCATTTATTTGTTCCTAATAAGTTAACTATTAAGACACCCGATATAATTAAAATCAATCCAATTATTGTATAAAAATTTGGTACTTGATTAAATTTTATAACACCAACAGCAGCTGTTGCAATTATACATAAGCCTGCAAAAGAGGCATATGTTATTCCAACTGGTATACTTTTCATAACTAAAGACAAAGTATACATGCATCCAACAATTGTTACTGCTGTGATTATACTAGGTATTAATAATGTAAAACCTTGAGCACTTTTAGCAAAACTGTTAGATGCTGTTCCAAGAATTACTGCGATTAATAAAATTATATAAGCAGTTATATTATTCATTTGCCTTCGACCATTTGATTGCATCTTCCATTCTATCATCTCCCCAGAATATTTCATTTTTTACAACAAATGACGGACTTCCAAATATTTTGTTTTTTCTAGCTTTTTCTGTATTTGATAAATAAATATTATTTATTTCCTCAGAGCTTGCCTCTGAAACAATCTTTTCTTTATCTAAGCTTAGTTTTTCGCAGATTTCACTCAAGTTGGGTTCAACAGCAGGCTCTTTTCCTTCTTGAAACCATCGTTTATACGTAAGCTGAACGTAATCTACACCCCAGTTATTTTTTAAACCTAATATTGCAATTTTATTAGCTAAATCAAATTCTGTTAAAGGGTAAGGGACTGGTGTTTTGGCAAAAAATCCATAATTTTTTGCTCGTCTTTCTATGTCCCTCCACATGTAATCTACTTTATTTTTTTTTTCTTTAGGAAAGGGAACATTGTTCATTTCTTTCATTATTGCTCTCACACTAAAAGGAGTCCAGCTAAACTTAATTTGATGTTGTTTTTCTGCTTCTAGTGCTCGAGTGACCGAAAGATAAGTATAAGTACTTCCGATAGAAAAATAGAAATCTATGTTGTTCACTTATTTTGGCATTGGTGTTGCGCCAGTTTCTAAACTAATCATTTTACCATCTTTGTATTTGTAGACTGCCATAACTGCTTCTACATTACCATCATCAAATGTTACGAACGCATGGTGAACACCAACTTCATCATTTTCATAAACAATTCTAGTTTTATCTTGCTTGATATCACCACTCATTGCCCATTTGATAACATCACCTTTAGTTAAAACACTCCCTGATTTATGCATTGTGAATTTAAAATCATCATGCAAAAGTTCGTTCATTGCTGCTTCATCTTTATTTTTAATTGCAGCACTATATTTTTCTAATATTGACATTTTTTTCTCCTTTATGCTCCTTTAATTATTAATGTATTTGATTCTGTATTATCTAATCTAATTTGTCTGATAGGTTTATATATTTCTGAATTGTACCACTCAAAAACTTTTTCATAGGATGGGAATTTAATTACAACAGTTCTTGGATATTTCCACTCACCTTCAATAACTTCATTTTCGCCACCTCTTATTATGTATTCGCCGCCAAACATTTGAGCAGTTGGAGGAGCTTTTTCCAAATACTCTTTGTAATTTTCAGGATTTAGCACATTAATATTTAATATGATATATCCTGAAGGCATTACAAACCTTATTACAAAAATTATTACATATCTACTTTATTTAATTCGTAGACACTGTAACTTTCCATAACTTCTTTCATAACTGGACCTGATACTGGATTACTTCCATCTATAAACGCTTTTAGAGCAGCTTTATCGATCACAAAAATTTTAAACATTACTGTTTTTTTGTCAGGTGCAACTGTTCCAATTGTTTTTGATACATTTGCAACTTTCGATCTTTCTGCCATACCAGCATCTGATTGCATAAATCCCATAAACTTTTCTAGCATCCCTTCTTTAAGGTGAGCTACGACTAATGTCTCTGTTTCCATATTTTATCCTTTCTATTTATTTTTCTATTTTACTGGAGTCATAATTTTCTGACCTTCAACTCCAATTGCAACTACAATCGCTTTAACTGGAACATTTCCAATATTTTTCGACTCGTGTACAATTCCAACATCTTCAACAAATGCATCACCAGCTTTGAATACTTGGGTTTTTCCTTCATGAATTAATTCAATTTCACCTTGCTGGATCATAATTAAAACTGGAAATGAGTGCGTATGAGGAGTTACTGGAGCTCCTACAGGTACAGTAAATTCAAAAGCTGTTATTTTTGCTTTTCCAGTAGGGTATACAATATCATTTCCCATTCCTGTTTGACTTGTTGATAAAATTCTCTTTACATGGCTATCTGCGTAAACATTAGCTGCAAATAAACTTAAGATTAATACTAAAATTATTTTTTTCATAAAACCTTTCTAATAGTATGCGATTAATTTTTAGAAGAATGTAATGGTTTTAAAACAAACCAGATATGCGTGATTATATCCAATCGGGATAAGGTAAACCTTTTTCAATTAAAAAAGGTTTATTAAACATCTTTGAGTTGTATCTGTCTGATTTGTCACAGAGAATAGTGACAATAGTTTTTCCTGGGCCTAGTTTTTTACCCAATCTTATTGCGCCTGCAATATTTACTCCACAACTTGTTCCAAGACTTAAACCCTCATTTTTGATTAAATCATATAGTATTGGCAAAGACTCTTTATCTTCAATTGAAAAGGCTCCATCTATTTTTGCTTCTGCAAAA
Organism: uncultured Pelagibacteraceae bacterium; assembly: GCA_902572225.1. Classification (GTDB taxonomy): domain Bacteria; phylum Pseudomonadota; class Alphaproteobacteria; order Pelagibacterales; family Pelagibacteraceae; genus Pelagibacter. The sequence goes on from CACGFJ010000024.1 coordinate 10,110, forward strand.
TTAGCAGTTACTCTGCTGGATCCAATTCCTTCGGTTATTGATCCACCTTCAGATTTTAACTCGCCGTTTTCAATGTGATTGTAAAGAGAGGATCCCTTTGGATCTGATAGATAAATTTGTATATCTTTATTTTTTTCTTTTAAAAAACTACTTACTCCACCAATTGTTCCTCCAGTTCCAGAAGAACATACAAATCCATCAACTTTACCTTCTGTTTGCTCCCATATCTCAGGACCCGTTGTATCGTAGTGACCTTTTGAGTTTGCTGTATTATCAAATTGATTTGCCCAAACAACTCCGTGATTATTTGAACTTTTTAGCTCTTCAGCCATTCTAGCAGCAACCTTAACAAAGTTATTTTCATCTTTATAAGGTTTTGGTGGAACTAATTTTAAATCTGCACCAATATTTCTTAAAGTATCTTTTTTTTCTTGAGTTTGATTATCATTCATTACAATAATCGTTTTGTAACCAAGTGAATTTCCAATAAGGCATAAACCAATACCAGTGTTTCCTGCAGTTCCTTCTACAATTATTCCACCTTTGGATATTAATTTTTTTTGTTCAGCATCCCTTATTAAAGCAAGTGCTGCTCTGTCTTTTACAGATCCTCCTGGATTTAAATATTCGGCTTTACCATAAATGTTACAGCCAGTTATTTCAGATGCATCTTTTAGTTTTATTAAAGGAGTATTTCCAATTGATTGGATAAAATCATCCTTGTAATTTTTCATTATTCTTTTTCCTCATTGCCATTTGTAACAGCATAAGGTTTAAATTCTTCAGTTGCTGTTCCAACATTCTTAGCAGGTATTCCTACCATAACAGCATTTTCAGGAACATTTTTTGTTACAACTGCATTAGCTCCAATTCTTGCATTTTTCCCTACAACTACAGGCCCCAAAATCTGTGCACCTGAACCAACGACTACATTATCATGAAGAGTAGGGTGTCTTTTAATTTCTCTTTGATCATTGGAATTTATGCTTGGAGATATTCCACCTAAAGTAACCATATGATAAATTGTTACGTTATCTGCAATGTCAGATGTTTCACCTATAACAACGCCCATACCGTGATCAATAAATAAATTTTTACCTATCTTAGCTCTTGGATGAATTTCAATACCAGTTAAAAATCTTGAAAATTGAGAAATTATTCTTGCGATAAGATCAAATTTTGCAGTAGCAAAAAAATTTGCAATTCTGTGAAAAAATACAGCCTTAACGCCAGGGTACGTTAATATTACACTTAACTTAGATCTTGCTGCTGGATCCCTATCAATAATTGATTGCAAATAGTCATTCATAGATTGCCTA
>CACGFJ010000025.1 GCA_902572225.1 uncultured Pelagibacteraceae bacterium
TAAAGTTTTCATTCATCTGCAGGATTTTTTAGTATTCCTTTATAAAAATCGATTCTTCTATCTCTTAAAAAAGGCCAATGCTCTCTGGCTGAATCAATTTTTTTATAGTTTAATTCACGAATTAAAATTTCTTCTTTTTTATTCCCAAGTTTTCCAATTATTTGCCCACTAGGATCTATGATCATTGAGTTTCCCCAGAATTCTATTTTCTTTTTACCTTTTTTTTCTGTTCCAACTCTATTTACAGCAACCACAAAAGTACCATTTGCGATTGCGTGAGATTTTTGCATTGTTATCCAAGAGTCTAGTTGAGATTTTCCAAATTTTTTTTTCTCTTTAGGATGCCATCCAATAGCAGTAGGGTAAAAAATTATTTGTGCACCTTTAAGTGCAGTCAATCTTGCAGCTTCCGGGAACCATTGATCCCAACAAATTAATGGTCCAATTTTACCAAATTTTGTTTTAACAGATTTAAAACCTAAATCTCCAGGAGTAAAATAAAATTTTTCATAATAACCAGGATCATCTGGTATATGCATTTTTCTATATTTCGATAAAATTTTACCTTTCTCGCTAATAACGATACTAGTGTTATGATAGAAGCCATGTGTTTTTTTTTCAAATAATGAAATCATTAATACTATTTTTAAATCTTTAGCTAATTCACAAAATATTTTTGTAGTTCTGCCAGGTATTTTTTCCGCTAGCTTAAAGTTGGAATGACTTTCTGTTTGACAAAAATAATTTGATAAAAATAGTTCTGGTACACAAATTATTTTAGCTTTTTTTGATGCTGCTTTTTTTATATTTTTAATAGCTGAATTTATATTTTTTTGAATATTATCTGAAATTTTACTTTGAATAATTCCAATTTTTACTTTTTTGATCATCAATCAAAATATTTTGGAAAAGTTTTTTCTGTCTCTATTTTTCCACTCTCCAGTATGATAGGCGTCACTTGCTATTAATGGTAAAACGCTGGTAGCTTCAGCAAATACCATTTGTTCTTTGGTAGTATCAACCTTACCCCATGAACTTGCTTCTTTTAATGTTGAACTACTGCAAGCCCCATCTCTTGAGTCAGCAACAGTAATTTGTATTGCATATTTGTGCATATCTACATTTTTTCCTAAAAGTTCAGCACAAATTACCGTGTCTTGTATAAAGTTTTTAGGAACTCCACCACCAATCATAAATAATCCCGATCCTTTAGATTTAATTTTAATCTCTGTTAATTCTCTAAATTCTCTAATTGAGTCTATTGTAATATGATTTTTTGGATTTCTCTCTTGATGCATGACTAATCCAAAACCTGCACTTGAATCTGTAAATGCAGGACAGAATATAGGTACATCGTTATCAAAAGCTGTTTCAATTAAAGAACCTTTCTTTTTAGAATTAGTTTTTAGATATTTACCAATCTCTTTAATAAATTCTCTCGATGTGTAAGACTTTGGCTCAAGTTTGTCTGCTATTTCTCCTATTGTTTTATCACAAACCTGGAGCTCCTCTTCATCGATGTAAGTATCATAAATCCTATCTATATAATTGTCTCTAAGTTCATTATCATTTTGATATTGCGATCCTTGGTAATGTTTAAATCCAAGTGCTTCAAAAAAATCCATATCTATTATAGATGCTCCAGTTGCCACAATTGCATCTACCATGTTGTATTTAACCATATCTCTATAAATATGCATACATCCAGCGGCAGAAGTAGACCCTGCAAGAGTTAAGAATATTGTGCAATCTTTATCTTTAAGCATTTCATTATATATCTTGGATGCATTAGCAGTTTCTCTTGAAACAAAAGACATTTTTTCCATAGAAGATATAATTTTTCTAGAGTCAAATGATGTAATATCAATATGTTCAACCTCTTTACTTAAAAAATTTTTTTTTCTGTTATGATTAAGATTTTTTGTATCTGACATTATGCAACAAGAAACTCTTTATTTGTTTCTTTGTCATACATCGTCATTATTGGATCATCACAAACTTCGTAAATACTATCAGAATAATATCCATTAAATTGAGTTCTAAATGTCAATCCGTATGCTCCTAATTGACCTAATTCAATGTAATCACCTTCTTTAATATTATTAGGTAGAATAAAAGGTCCCTTCATATAATCCATGCTATCACATGTTGGTCCATAAAAATCAAATGAAGTCAATTTTTTTGATATAATTCTTCCACTTGTAATTATCCTTGATGGATAAACTATATTAGGCACACCTGCATCAAATAAAGTTCCGTATGTTCCATCATTAATATATAGCTTTTGTTTTTTTCTTAAGTTTACCCTCACAATTGTCGAACCACTTTCTGCAACAATTGCTCGACCTGGCTCACATATAATTTCTGGTTTTTTTTCTAATTTTAATTTATTTAATGAATTTTTTATTTCCTCAAAATAAGAGTCTAATGATTGAGGAACTAGGTCAGGATAGATTGTCGGAAATCCTCCACCTATATTTATAACATCTGGAACTATTTTTGTTTTTTTTATTATATATTTAATTTCATTAATTCCTTTTGAATAGGATATTGGATGCATACATTGCGAACCCACATGAAAACTTAATCCTATTTTTTTTGCATACTGTTTTGTTAATCTATAAAGCCCTATTGCTTCAGAAGTTTGTGCGCCAAATTTTTTAGATAAATCTATTTCTGCGTGTTCATTAGAAACTGCAACTCTCACAAATAACTCTAAATCCTTAGCTTGATTAGTACTATTAAGAATTTTTATTAATTCATCTTTTGTATCTATTGAAAAAGTCTTAATATTATATTTGAAATATGCTTCGTTTATACTTTCCTTGCTTTTTACAGTATGCATGTAGGAGCATTTTGCATCTGGGCTAACACTTCTAATTGCCTCAACTTCTTTAATTGAAGCGATATCAAAATCATTAATTCCACTTTCCACGATAGTTTTTAATACTAATGGATGCGGGTTAGTTTTAACTGCATATAGGATTTTACCAGGAAATTTATTCTGAAAAAATTTAGAAGCTATGTTTATAGAATCTCTTCTAATACAATAAACAGGTTCTGTTGGTTTCAGTTGGTTTACTAATTTATCAACTGATTTAAATTTTTGCATTTAAAGCTCCAAAAAAAATTTAACAAAAAAAACCGGCATAACTGCTATGCAAGTTTATATAAAACGAGCATTTATGCTGAAAATGAGCCAATGTAAAGTAAAAATGTACCCTTGAAATAATTTAGAATGTTTCCATATAAGGCCCATGCCAGAAACAGAAGTATTAAAAAAAATAACCGAATTTGAGGATAAATCTCTACTTATAGTAGATGATGATAACCCTTTTAGAGAAAGACTAGCTCGAGCAATGGAGAAAAAAGGCTTTTCTGTTTCACAAGCAGAGGGTGTAAAAATTGGAATACAGTCTGTGAAATCAAAAAAACCTGCTTTTGCAGTTGTTGACTTGAGACTAAACGATGGAAACGGACTAGAAGTTGTAAAAGAAATCCAGAAAAATAATTCAGAGAGCAGAATAGTGATGCTTACTGGTTATGGAAATATACCAACGGCAGTAGCAGCCATTAAAGAAGGTGCAATAGACTATTTAGCTAAACCAGCAGATGCAGATGACGTAGAAAAAGCACTTTTAGCTGATCCAAATAAAAAAGCTGCTCCACCAGAAAATCCAATGTCTGCTGATAGAGTTAAATGGGAACATATTCACAGAGTTTTTGAATTATGTAACAGAAATGTTTCTGAGACTGCAAGAAGACTTAAAATGCATCGAAGAACACTTCAAAGAATTCTATCAAAAAGATCTCCAAGGTAATTCTAAATATATTTTCTAAGTTTAATAATTTTATTAACTAAAGCAGTTAGTAATAATATCTTAAATAATTCAGCATAAAGAAATGGGTAAACACCAAATTCTAATATTGGTTTATCCCAACCGATTAAATTTCCAAGCCACAAAATACCCAAAATATATATTACTGATGTTGCAATTATAATTTTTAAAAAATTTAATATATGGTTTTTATCGTATGTAAATATGCCTGCTATCAGACATGCAAATATAAAACCTATTAAATATCCCATTGTGGGACCAACAAAATAAGCTAATCCTATTCCTTTCTCTGGTGAGTTAGAAAATACCGGCAATCCCATAATTCCTTCTATCAAATAAAAAATTACCGAAAGTACCCCGACTTTATATCCAAAGGAAATTCCTAAAAACAAAACTATAAATGTTTGCATAGTCATAGGAACTGGATAAAAAGGTATTTTAATTTTTGCAGATATTGTCAATAAAATAGAACCTATTAATGCAAATATTATGATTTTAATTATTTTATTATTAGAAATTGAATTTACTAATTCCATTAGCTTTAAATTACTATTTTAATAAAGTTTAATCCACTAATATTTATTAACAGGATGTTTTATTCTTACTATAATACATCAATTTATTATAAATTAAATTATGGATAAAATTAAAAAAACAGATCATTTCTATCTTATTGATGGGTCCGGATACATATTTAGAGCCTATTATGCATTGCCACCATTAACACGAAAAAGTGATGGTTTGCCAGTAGGAGCAGTAAGTGGATTTTGTAACATGCTGTTTAAATTATTAGAGGACTCTAAATCTAGCGAAAATTTAGAAAAACCAACTCATTTTGCAGTAATCTTTGACTCTGCAAGAAAGAATTTTCGAAACGAAATATATTCAGATTATAAAGGAAATAGGTCTGATGCTCCCGATGATCTAATTCCACAATTCGATTATATTAGAAAGTCAGTATTAGCATTCAATTTACCCTCTATAGAAATGTTAAATTATGAGGCTGATGATTTGATAGCCACATACGTAGAGCAAATATTAGACGAAGGTGCAAAGGTTACAATTGTATCATCTGACAAAGATTTAATGCAACTTTTCAAAAAAAAGGTTCGTATATACGATCCAATGAAGAATAAATTTATATCTAATGACGATGTAATCAATAAATTTGGGGTTGGTCCGGATAAAGTAATTGATGTTCAATCACTAGCAGGGGATAGTACAGACAATGTACCTGGTGTTCCAGGTATTGGTGTAAAAACAGCAGCAGAATTAATTAAGGAATATGGAAATTTAGAAAACCTTCTCAAAAACGCAAATAAAATAAAACAGAATAAAAGAAGAGAAACACTTTTAGAAAATAAAGACAAGGCTCTGTTAAGTAAAAAACTGGTCACATTAAAAAATGATGTTCCAGTGAAAGACAAATTAACTGACTTTGTTCTAAAAAAAGTAGACGTAGACAAGTTATACAATTTTTTGAGAGAAATGGAATTTAATAGGTTATTGAGTTCGGCAATTTCGACGTATGGTCAATCCAAATTTAGTGATGAAATAGAAGTCAAAAAAGAAACATCTAAAATATCAAAAGATAAATATGTTTTGATAAAAAATTTATCTGAAATAAAAGATTGGATGCAAGAAGCCGAAGAAGCTGGTGAATTTTCTATTGATACTGAAACAGATTCTCTTGACCCACATCAGGCAAATTTAGTTGGTATCTCAATTTCTAGCAAAATAGGTAAAGCTTGTTACATTCCAACAGGTCATATTGATAAAAATAATCTAAATGAAAAAGATGTTTTGAGAATTTTAAAACCATATTTAGAGGATAAAAGTTTAAAAAAAATTGGGCAAAATATTAAATTCGATTACATAATATTTCGTAAAAGGGATATAGATATTCAAAGCATGGAAGATACAATGTTGATGTCATACGTTTTAGATGCTGGGAAAAATAGACATAATATGGATACCCTTTCAGATATTCATCTTGGTCACAAAACAATTAAATATAAAGATCTTGTTGGATCTGGAAAAAAAGAAATTAAATTCAGCCAAGTAGAGTTAAATATTGCAAAAGATTATGCGGCAGAAGATGCTGATATAACTTACCGTTTATATAAAATATTTTTGAAATCGCTTAAATCAGAAAAATTACTAAATATTTATGAAATTTTTGAAAAACCTTTAATTAAAATTTTAGCATCAATGGAAATCAATGGCATAAAATTGGATAACAATTTTCTTAAAAAATTATCTGTTAAGTTTGAAAAAAAACTTCAAGATTTAGAAAAACAAATTTTTAAAATTTCAAAAAAAAAATTTAATATTGCATCGACTAAACAATTGGGTGAAATAATGTATAATGACCTCAAAATTGCATCGCTAAAAAAGACTAAAAAAGGGAGTTTTGCAACTGGTGCAGCAGTTCTAGAGGATTTAGCTTACAAAGGGAATGAATTTCCTAAATTGGTTTTAGAATGGAGGCAATCTAGTAAATTGAAAAATACATATTCAGATTCCTTGCCAGAGCATTTAAATCCCAATACAAAAAGAGTACATACATCTTTTCTGTTAGCAGCAACTACAACGGGTAGACTTGCATCTAGTGATCCAAATTTACAAAATATTCCTATTAAAACTGAGGAGGGCAAAGACATTCGTAAAGCCTTCATATCAGAAAAAAATAAAAAACTTATATCAGCAGACTATAATCAGATCGAAATGAGAATTTTGGCTGATCTAGCTGATGTAAAAGAACTAAAAAAAGCTTTTAAAAATAATGAGGATATTCACTCATTAACCGCTAGCCAGGTTTTTGGTGCAGACATAAAAAAAATTGATGCTGATATGAGGAGAAAAGCGAAAGCTATTAATTTTGGAATAATTTATGGAATATCTCAATATGGTTTGGCCAAACAAATTGGTGTATCAAACAATGAAGCCGAAGAATTTCTAAATTCATATTTTATTAAATTTCCAGAAATTAAAGAATACATGAATAACACAATTAAATTCTGTAGAAAAAGTGGATATGTAAGAAATATTTTTGGTCGAAAAACTCATATTCCAGGAATCAATGACAAAAATTTTAATGTTAGAAATTTTCAAGAAAGGGCAGCTATAAATGCACCTATCCAAGGATCTGCATCAGAAATAATGCGACTTGCTATGATTAGAATCAACGATGAGCTTGATACTAAAAAAACAAATGAATTTAATATGTTGCTTCAAATTCACGATGAATTGATTTTTGAGGTAATTGATAATGGTACCAAATCTGCTTCTAAAAAGATTAAAGATATTATGACAAGTGTGAAAGATAGTGATTTGCATTCATTTTCAATACCATTATCGGTAGATGTAAACATAGGTGATAACTGGGGAGAGCTTCATTAATAAACATTTAATTGCCCAATTTTAAACATTTTAGTATTTTTATAGTTAAACATGAAACAAACAATTGCCCTTGTTGATGATGATAGAAATATATTAACTAGTTTAAGTATTGCTCTAGAGAAAGAGGGTTTTAATATTCAAACTTATTTGGATGGAGAAAGTGCCTTAATAGGTTTGTCAAGAAATCCCCCAGACCTTGCAGTTATAGATATTAAAATGCCAAGAATGGATGGAGAAGAATTGTTAAAAAAATTGAGAAAAAAAACATCTATGCCCGTTATCTTTTTAACTTCAAAAGATGAAGAGGTGGATGAGCTCTTAGGACTAAAACTAGGGGCTGATGATTTTGTAAAAAAATCAGGTGGCTTTTCAACCAAAGTTCTTATTGAAAGAATTCGTGTCCAACTTAGAAAAAAAGATAATAATTTAGAGGATAATAGAAATATAATTTCACATGGAAAATTAAAACTTGACCCTTCACAGCTAGAGTGTGAATGGGATGGCAAGCAATTACCAGATAAATTAACAACAACAGAATTCTTAATTGTAAAGGAATTAGCAAAAAGACCTGGAATTATTAAAGAAAGATCTCAATTAATGGATGTTGCTTACAGAGAAGACACAGATATTGAAGACAGAACAATAGATAGTCACGTAAAAAGGATTAGAAAAAAGTTTAAAAAAGTAGATAATAACTTTTCAGCGATAGAAACCAGATATGGCAGTGGTTATCGTTGGAATGTTAAATAATGGCTACTTCAAAATCTAATAATCAATCTATTTTAAAAAAATTCTTAGTTATCAACTTTATTGTTTTTTTAGTGATTGGTGTATTAACATTATTTTACCTTAACACAGTAAAACCTACGCTAATTAAAAATAAAACTGCCTCGCACATAAAAATTATTGATAATACAACAGAAAATATTGATCGTTTAAAAATAAATTTCTCATCTGAAGATATTAGAGAGTTTCTGTTTTCCACTAAATTTTTATTTCAAAGCATAGATAGAGTACAGATATTTGATAGTGAATTTAATCTATTAGGAGATACGGACACATTAGACTTAGATCCAAATGCTTTCTCAAGAAGTCTAAACATAATTGAAATGAGTGACTTAAATAATCAAAGTATTCAAAATAAGAATTTGGAAGAGAGCAATAAAAGCTTTGAAAGTAAAGAAATATTTGAAGATTTAAAAAAGTACTCATATTCATCAGATTATGGAAAACCGTTAACTTACTCTAAAGAAAACTATGATCAATTTTTATTAGTAACTGTTAAAAATGTAGTCAGTGAAAACAAAACAATAGGCTATTTAGCTATTACTGAAAATGCCAATGAAATAAAGGTTGCAATAGATGAAAGAAGGAATTTTATAATCAGAACTGCTTTGCTTGTTGCATTAGTAATTTTAATTTTTTCATATGTATTAAATAGATACTTCTTAAAACCTATTAAAAATTTGGTTCAATATACAAATATTATAAAAAACAAAAGTAAGGAAAAGACCAATATTGGAAATATAAAAAAAAGAAATGACGAATTGGGAAAATTATCAAATTCTCTTGATGAAATGACTAATGAATTAAATAAAAGAATTACTACAGCAGAAAATTATTCAACAGATCTTTTGCATGAAATCAGAAATCCTTTAGCATCTCTAAAAAGTGCCTCTGAGATAATTTCTGAAACAAATGATAAATCTCAAAGAAACAAATTAATTAATATAGTATCACATGACGTAGAAAGAATTGAAAGATTAATAACTGATTACTCTCAAATGCTAAGAGATGAGGCTGCAATTTCCTCTGAGAAAATGCAAAAATTAAATTTAAAAGAAATTGCTCAATCTGTTGTTGACGATTTTAACAGTATCTATGAAACAAAAAAATCGATTGGAATTAAATTGAAATCTAATGGAATTAAAAGTTATAGTATCTTAGGGATAGAAAATAGAATTGAACAAATTATTGCAAACTTATTAGAAAACTCAATTTCTTTTAGTGAAAATAATCAAGAAATTACCGTTGAAATATCAAAAGATAAAAATGACAAAATTAAATTAGTTGTCGTTGATCAGGGATCTGGATTTAGTGAAAAGGATACAAATAAGATATTTAATAGATTTTATAGTAATAGACCTGAAAACTTTGGAGAACATTCGGGTTTGGGATTAAATATTGTCAAAAATTTAGTTGAAATTCATGGTGGCGAAATCAACGCATCTAATAATAAAGATAAAGGGGCAAGAATTGAAATAATTTTCCCAGAAGCATAAATCTTTGTTGATATATTAAGTGAAATTGTTAAAAGCCTCTTTCTATGGAAGATTTTAAAGTAAAAGATATATCCCAAGCGGAATTTGGAAGAAAAGAAATTTCACTGGCTGAAACTGAAATGCCAGGATTAATGGCTCTTAGAGAAGAGTATAAGGGTAAAAAACCTTTAAATGGAGCTCGGATTGTTGGTTGTTTACACATGACAATACAAACAGCTGTCTTAATAGAAACTTTAGTTGAGTTAGGAGCCGAAGTAAGATGGTCCTCATGTAATATTTTTTCGACACAAGACCATGCAGCAGCAGCAATTGCAAAAGCTGGCATCCCTGTGTTTGCTTGGAAAGGCGAATCAGAAGAAGAATATTGGTGGTGTGTAAAGCAAACTATTGAAGGAAAAGATGGCTGGAAACCAAATATGATACTTGATGATGGTGGCGATCTTACAGCATTGATGCACAAAGATTACAAAGAACTATTAAATGATGTTAAAGGTTTATCAGAAGAGACAACTACAGGAGTTTTAGCATTAAAAAAAATGGAAAGTGAAGGCAATTTACTTGTCCCAGCAATAAATGTTAATGACTCAGTAACAAAATCTAAGTTCGACAATTTATATGGTTGCAGAGAAAGTTTAGTTGATGGAATTAAAAGAGCTACTGACGTCATGATGTCAGGTAAGGTAGCTATTGTAGCTGGATTTGGAGATGTTGGAAAGGGAAGCGCTGCTTCTCTTCGTCAAAGCGGTGCAAGAGTTATGGTTACAGAAACAGACCCAATTTGCGCTCTCCAAGCTGCAATGGAAGGTTATGAAGTAGTTTTAATGGATGAAATGATAAAAGAAGCCGACATTGTTGTTACGGCAACAGGAAATAAAGATATTGTGACAGCTGACCATATGAGAGAAATGAAAGATAGAGCAATTCTATGTAATATTGGTCACTTTGATAATGAGATCCAAGTAGATGCTCTTAAAAATTATAAATGGGATGAAATAAAACCACAAGTTCATGAAATTACATTGCCGGATGGAAAAAGAATTATTTTATTAGCAGAAGGCAGATTGGTTAATCTTGGATGTGCAACAGGACACCCAAGTTTTGTAATGAGTGCTTCTTTTACAAATCAAGTAACAGCTCAGATAGAATTATGGAATAACTCAGATAAATATGAGAAAAAAGTATATGTTTTACCAAAACATTTAGATGAGAAAGTAGCCAGACTTCATTTAGAAAAAGTTGGAGCTAAATTAACCAAATTATCAGATGATCAAGCAAAATATATAAGTGTAACACCAGAAGGACCTTATAAACCAGATGCCTATCGCTACTAAAAGTAGCAAAATAGATATTTCAAAAGAAATTATCACACAAAAAATTGCTGAAAAAATTGCAAGTAAAGTTAGCAAAAATACAACTTTGCTTTTTTATGGAAATATCGGAGTAGGTAAGACTACATTTATTAGGTATCTAATTAATTATCTTCAAACAAAAAATGGTTTAAAAACAACAGAAATACCTAGTCCAACTTTTAATATTATAAATGAATACGAGATTAATTCCTTGATTGTTAGACATTTTGATCTTTACAGAATTAAAGATAAAAAAGATTTATATAATTTAGGAATTAATGAAAATTTAGAAGATTATGCTAGATTAATTGAGTGGCCTGAAATCTTGGGTCAAAATATAGATAGTACTTTTACATTAAAATTTGAATATGATGAAAAGCTTGAAAATAGGTACTTAATTATATCTAATAATATTGATTTTGATTTTAATGAATTTGAAAAAATTTAAACAGTTATCAGGAGATGCATCTTTTAGACAATTTTATAGAACAAATAATTCAGTATTAGTTTACAGC
>CACGFJ010000026.1 GCA_902572225.1 uncultured Pelagibacteraceae bacterium
AACTTTTTATTGATTGGTGCAAGTTCATTAATACTTTTATCAAATCCATCCCAGAAATCTTTTTCGTTAACATCTAATCCTGTAAGAAGTTCATTTTTTACAAAATCAGCTAAATTCCTTGAAACAGATAAGGTATTAATTTTAATAAACGAATTACTCATAATTTTTAAAATTTAGCAAACGTTGTATATGATAATCAATAAATTATGTCATTACTTTATTTAAAAAAATGTTATTTTTCATTCGAAAAGAATATAATTTTTGTAATTTGATCATTTTATCGCCTAAAAATTATATATAATAAAGCAATGAAAAATTATTTAAATTTTGAGACTGATATAAAAAACTTAGAAACAGAATTAGATAAATTAAAAGATCCTTATAATCAAGACGGCATTTCAGAAGTTGATACAAGTAAAATAACGGATTTACAAAATGAAATAGATAAAAAACTTAAGGACGTATATTCAAATCTAGATGCATGGCAGACAACATTGGTTGCAAGACACGAGGATAGACCTAAATCAAAATTTTTTATTGATAATTTATTTGATGAATTTATTTCACTTTCTGGGGATAGATTTTATGGAGAGGATAAATCTGTAATATGTGGTTTTGGTAAATTTAATTCTAAGTCGGTTTTAGTAATAGGACAGGAAAAGGGTGAAAATTTAGACACAAGGATTGAGAGAAATTTTGGGATGATGAGACCAGAAGGTTACAGAAAAACAATAAGGTTAATGAATTTAGCTAATAAATTCAAAATACCAATAATTAACTTTGTTGATACGCCAGGTGCTTACCCTGGAGTCGGTGCTGAAGAAAGAGGACAGGCCGAAGCAATTGCAAAGTCTATTGAATGTTCTATGCAACTTGCTGTTCCAACTTTATCTATAATTATAGGCGAAGGAGGATCTGGTGGTGCTATTGCATTAGCTTCTTCAAGTAAAGTATTGATGTTAGAAAATGCAATATATTCAGTAATATCTCCAGAGGGATGTGCAACCATACTTTGGCGAGATCCAACAAAGACTTTAGAAGCTGCGAAAGCAATGAAACTTTCGGCGAAAGATCTTCTAAAACTGGAAATAATTGATGAGATAATACCCGAACCTTTAGGGGGTGCACATCGAGATAAAGATCTTATTTTAGATAATGTACGTAATGCTATTGATAGAAATCTAAGTAAATTTCTTTCATTAAATGAGGAAGAAATATTAAATCAAAGAAAGAATAAATTTTTGGATATTGGAAGGAATAAAGGCTTCAGTACAAATTCAGCGCATCAAGATAAACTTACTATCAAACATAATCTCCTTCAAAATTTGATTTCGAATATTAAATTTAATAAAAAATTATTTATTTCAATATCATCAATTTTTCTATTATTAATTTTATTAGCAGTGATATTTTAATTTATAAGGCACCGCAGCAGTGTTTATATTTTTTCCCAGATCCACATGGACAAGGTTCATTTCTTCCAATTTTACTTTTTGAAATAGATTTTAAGTTTTCTTTAACTTTGTTTTGAGAACTACTTTCCTCTTCTTTTTGTATTATTTTTAAATTTAAAAGCATTGTTACAAGATCAGTTTTTAATTTTCCTAGTAAATTTTCAAATAATAAAAAAGCTTCTTTTTTGTATTCTACTAAAGGATCTCTTTGTCCATAAGATCTTAAACCAATTACTTGTCTTAATTGCTCTAGGTATTGAATATGTGATTTCCAGTTTTGATCTATAATTTGTACCAATATTCTTTTTTCAATTTCTTTTCCTTGTTCAACGCCTAATAAATTATTTCTTTCATCTCTATTGCTTATAAATTTATCCTTGATTTTTTTTTCCATTGTTTTTTGATCTGAATTTAAAATTTCACCTAATTCATCATCAGTTATTGATTTACCTAAAGTCTGCTTTAAAGCATTTGGAAATTCTTTAGAATTTGGAGATTTTTCGTAGAGTATTTTTTGTCTTTTTAAATTTTCTAATACCTCTTCAAGAAAAATATCTGAATAATTCTCCTTTTCTTTGTCATTTATGACATTTTTTCGTTGTTCAAAAATTACATGTCTTTGGTCATTAAGAACATTATCAAATTTGATAAGCGTCTTCCTTATATCAAAGTTTCTTGCTTCAACTTTTTGTTGAGCTCTTTCAATTGCTTTATTTATCCAAGGATGATCAATACTTTCACCATCTTTAAGACCAAGCTTTTCTAACATTGAATTCATGGTTTCTGAGCCAAATAATCTCATCAAATCATCTTCTAAACTTACAAAAAATATTGAACTGCCTTCATCTCCTTGTCTTCCTGATCTTCCTCTTGCTTGATTATCAACCCTCCTACTTTCCATTCTTTCGGTTCCGATTACAAATAGACCTCCCCTTTTTTTCACATCATCTTTTTCAGATTGATTTTGTCCACCCAACTTAATGTCAACACCTCTTCCTGATATACTTGTTGTAATAATTACAGAATTTATTTTACCTGCGTTTGCAATGATTTCGGCTTCTTTCTCATGATTTTTAGCATTTAAAATAATATGTTTGATTTTTTCTTTTTCTAATAAATTAGAGTAATGCTCAGATTTATTTATGCTAGATGTAAAAACTAATAGTGGTTGCCCGATTTCATTACATTCTTTTATTTTTTGAACGATTGCATTATCTTTTTCTAAACTTGTTCTAAAGATTTGGTCGTTAAGATCATTTCTTATCATATCTTTGTTAGTAGGTATCTGTAAAACTGGCAAGTTATAAATTTCAAAAAATTCTGCAGACTCTGTTTGCGCTGTTCCTGTGCAACCTGCCAATTTATCATACAACTTAAAAAAATTTTGATAGGTTATTGATGCCAGTGTTTGATTCTCAGATTTAACTTCTATTTTTTCTTTAGCTTCTAGGCTTTGATGAAGTCCATCACCAAATCTTCTACCTGGCAATTGCCTACCTGTTTGTTCGTCAATTATAATTATTTCGTTATCTTTAACTATATAATCTCTTCCGTTCTCAAATAAATAATTTGCCCTTAATGCTTGGTTTACATGATGAACTAAATGTAAATTTTCCGGGTCATAAAAATTATTATTTTTTAAAATACCAGCATCAGAAAATATTTTTTCAACATTATCTATTCCTTCATTTGTTAAGAGTATATTTTTTTCTTTTTCATCTAAGTCAAAGTCTGTTTCTTTTAAATTTTTAATTAATCTATCTACAGCAATATATTGCATAGTTTTATCTTCTGCTGCTCCAGAAATAACTAAAGGAGTTCTTGCTTCATCTATTAAACAAGAGTCAATCTCATCAACTATCGCAAAGTTATGCTTCCTCAATACCATCTCATTTTTTGAATATTTCATGTTGTCTCTTAAAAAATCAAAGCCTAATTCACTGTTAGTTGCATAAGTTATATCTTTATTATAATTTTCTTTGCGTTCCTCATCTGACTGGTTTGAGTTTATATACCCACAACTTAAACCCAAAAAATTGTAAATTTTACCCATATTTAAACTATCTCTTTTTGCGAGATAATCATTTACAGTAACTATATGAACACCTTTTTTTTCTAAAGCGTTAAGGTATGCAGCAAGAACAATAGTAAGTGTTTTGCCTTCACCTGTTTTCATCTCTGCAATCTTATTCTCATGTAACGCAATACCTCCAATTAGCTGAACATCAAAGTGTCTCTCATTGTTAATTCTTTTCGAAGCCTCTCTTACCATTGCAAATGCCTCAGGTAATATATCGTTTAATTTTTCTCCTTCTTTTAATCTAGAAATAAATTCATTTGTTTTTAAAGGAAATTCATTATCCTCAAATTTACTAACCTTACTTTCTTTAAGATTAATCTCTTTTACAATTTTTTGAATTCTATCTAATTCTTTTTGATTGCCACTTTTTATAAATTTACTAATAATGTTCAATGGATTAAGCATATTTTTGATGTTTTAATAGTTATAAATTATATAGTTATTTATTTAAAAAATTAAATAGCATGGATTTTGGTATAAACAACTTTTTTGATAAGAAACACAAGGACTCCAAAATAGGACATTTTCAAGATCTTGAACATATTGATGGATTATCTATCTCAACAATTAGCTGCGGTCTTTATAATAAAAAAAGAGATGACTTAGTTTTATTTTATTTTAGGGATGGTGCAAATTACGCAAATGTATATACAAAATCTAGTTTAGTATCTGAAAATATAAAATGGAATAAAAAAATAAATGATAAAAAAATTTATGGTATTTTAATCAATACAAGAAACGCAAATGCCTTAACAGGAAATGATGGATATAACTCTCTTAAAAAAATTTCCTTAAGTTTGTCAAAATTATTATCATTAAAACAAATTGAAGATGAGGAAAAGCCAAGAGAAATTAAACCAAACCAAATATTATTTGCTTGCACAGGTACCATAGGGGAAAAATTTCCTGAAAATGAAATTTTAAGCAGTACTAAAAACTTAGTTGATAAAATAAAATACAATCAAAATAAACTTATTTGGATCAAAGCAGCTCTTGGGATTATGACAACAGACACTAAACCAAAATTATCAATGGCAGAATGTAAGATAGCTGGTTCCGATGTAAAAATATATGGAGTTGCAAAAGGATCAGGAATGATCTTTCCAAATATGGCAACAACTTTAGGATTTATTTTTACTGATGCCAATATTTCTTCATCAATTTTAAAACAGATACTTAATCTAAATATTAAGACGACTTTTAATGCTATAACATGCGACGGGGATACTAGCACAAATGACATGGTTTCAATATTTTCAACAGGCAAAGCAAAAAATAAAGAGATAAAAAGTTTTAAAGATCCAAAATTAAAGCAATTCATTTATAGTGTTCATCAGGTCATGCTAAACTTAGCAAAAAGAGTTGCAAGTGATGGAGAGGGAGCAACAAAATTTGTTACCGTTAAATGCATTAATAGCAAAACTGAGAAAGATGCGAAAAATATTTGTTTCTCAATAGCTAACTCACCATTAGTTAAAACAGCAATCTTTGGAGAAGATCCTAATTGGGGTAGAATTGCGATGGCAATCGGAAAAAGTGGTGCGACTGTTAAACAAGAAAAATTATCTATATTAATGGGATCTAATATGATCCTTAAAGATGGAAAATTAGATAAAAATTACAATGAAAATATTCTAAGAGATTATATGAAAAATGAAAATATAGAGATAACAATCGATCTATCCATTGGAAGTAAAAAATTTACATCGTATACTATGGATTTATCTAAAGAATATATTGAAATTAATTCTGATTACAGATCTTAGGTATTGAAATCTTATAAAATATAATTAAGTCATTTTAATGATTAAGTATTTATTAAACTGTAAAAATTGTACTCTTGAGTTTGAAAGCTGGTTTGCTAGCTCAAAAGAATTTGATAAATTAAAAAAATTAAAGCTTCTTAGTTGTCAGCAGTGTAATTCTCAAAAAATTGAAAAGTCTTTGATGAAGCCAAATTTAGCTAATTCTACCTTCAAACAAGAAAAAGCTTACAAGAATTATAAAAATGTTAAAAAAAAATTAAGAGAATATCAAAAATTTGTAAAAGAAAACTTTGAATATGTCGGAGAAAATTTTGCTTTTGAGGCTAGATCTATTCATTACAACAAAAAAAAGAATAAAAAAAATATTTTTGGAAAAGCATCAATTAAAGACGTTAAGGAACTAAAAGAAGAAGGCATAGAGACATCAACCATTCCATGGATTGAAGACAAGGAAAATTAACTCTTTTTGTACTTTGTTATATAATTTACAGATTTGTCATTTGAAAGTTTCCACTTATTTGAAAGTGGATTAAATTTAACTCCATCAATACTTTTTAATATAAGTGAATTTTTATTGCAGATATTTTCTAGATTTTCAGGTTTTACAAATTTATTCCAATCATGTGTTCCGATTGGAAGCCATCTTAAAATATATTCAGCTCCTATTATTGCAAATACATAAGATTTTAATGTTTGATTTAAGGTTGCAATAAACATTAAACCATTATTTTTTAAAAATTTTGTACTTTGATTTATAAATTTAGGAATATCTTCGACATGTTCAACTATTTCCATATTAAGAATTACATCAAATTTTTTTTCATAATGAAAATTCTCTGGAGACTTATCATAATATTCAATTTTTAAATTGCTTTTTTTTAAATGATGTTTTGCAATATCAATATTTTTTTTGGACGCATCGATACCTACAACTTCAGCTCCAAGTCTTGCTAAAGGTTCAGATAGCAAACCTCCTCCGCATCCAATATCAAGAATACTTATTCCTTTTAATGGTTTGTGATTTGATGAAATTTTAAAATCTTTAATAATATTGTTTTTTATGTACTCTATTCTAATTGGATTAAATTTGTGAAGTGGTTTAAATTTTCCGTTAGGATTCCACCATTCTTCAGCAATTTTGCTAAATTTTTCTACTTCTTCTCTGTTTATAGTATTATTGCTCATTCTTTATTGACATTATAAGTAAGATGTATTTTATCAATATTATAAAGCTTGTAAATAAAACTACCAATGAAAATTATTGTATTAAAATTTGGCGGAACTTCAGTTGGGTCAGTTCAAAGAATTAAAAAAGTATCAAAAATAATTAAATCTTACTCAAAAAAATATAGGGTAATAGTTTTGTCATCTGCAATGAGTGGTACCACTAATAAGTTAATAAGTTTGTCTCGAAAGATAAGTCAAAATTTTCCTGACACTGAGTATGATACCTTAGTTTCAGCTGGGGAACAAATTTCATGTTCATTGTTGGCGGGTCAACTACTATCAGATGGTATAAAGGCTCGATCTTGGATGGCTTGGCAAATACCAATTTTGACTGAAGGAGAGCATAAATATTCAAGAATAAAATATATTAACAAAACAAAAGTTGAAAAATTTTTAAAGTCTGGAGGAATTCCGATTATAGCTGGTTTTCAAGGTGTAGATAAAAACTTAAATATTACAACTATTGGTCGAGGTGGTTCAGATTCAAGCGCAATTATGGTTGCAAAGTTTTTTAAAGCTAATCGATGTGTCATATATACTGATGTAGAAGGCATTTATACTACTGATCCAAATAAAATTAAGACAGCAAAAAAAATTAATAATATATCTTATGAGGAAATGTTAGAAATGGCATCGTTGGGATCAAAAGTAATGCAGCCACATTCAATTCAAGATGCGCGATTAAATAGAATTGATATTGAGGTAAAGTCATCATTTATTAATAAAAAAGGTACACTAATAACCAAACGAAAAAACATTATTAACAATAAAATTATTACAGGAATTTCTTCCACAGATAATGATGCGAAAGTAACATTATTAGGTGTAAAAGATAGACCAGGTATAGCAGCTTCAATATTTAAACCACTTTCTCAAAATTCAATTAATGTAGATATGGTTGTTCAGAATATTTCTTCAAATAACAAAGAAACTGATCTTACTTTTACTATAAAATCATATGATTTAGCTAAAACTAGAAAAATTATTAATAAAAATAAAAGTATTACTTTTAAAAAAATGATTTTTGATAAAAATGTCTCAAAAGTATCAATTATAGGTGTTGGAATGATCACAACACCAGGTGTAACATTTAGAATGTTTCAGGCACTTGCAAGAAAAAATATTAATATACAAGTAATCTCAACATCTGAAATAAAAATATCAGTTTTAATAAAAAGAACAAATGTTACAAAAGCAGTAAAGTGTTTGCATCGAGAATTTGATTTAGATAAATGAAAAACGAATTAAGACCTTTTAGAAATATTGATAGAAAGAAGACAAAAGAAATAAGTGTTGGAAAAATTAAAGTTGGCGGCAATAATCCAATTACAGTTCAGACAATGACTAATACTTTGACAACTGATCATAAATCAACAATAGATCAAATAAATAAAGTTAGCGAAGCTGGGGCAGATATTGTAAGAGTTTCATGCCCTGATAGTAAATCAACAGAGTCATTAAAAACCATAATTAAATATGTGGATGTCCCAATAGTTGCAGATATACATTTTCATTATAAGAGAGCAATCGAGGCTGCCGATAATGGTGCAGACTGTCTTCGAATTAATCCAGGAAATATTGGAGACACAAAAAAAGTAGCAGAAGTAGTGTCTGCAGCAAAAAATAATAATTGCTCGATTAGAATTGGAGTTAATGCCGGGTCACTTGAAAAAGATATTCTAGAGAAATACAAAGAACCTTGTCCAGAAGCTTTGGTTGAAAGTGCTTTAAGAAATATAAAAATAATTGAAGATATGGATTTTTCAAATTTTAAAATTAGCGTCAAATCCTCAGATGTTTTTTTGTCAATAGCCGCATATAAATTGTTATCAGACAAAACTGATTATCCTCTCCACCTAGGTATTACAGAGGCAGGTAGTTATTTACCTGGAAGTATCAAAACTTCTATAGGATTTGGTAGTCTATTATTAGATGGAATAGGAGATACTATAAGAGTATCACTTTCAGATGATCCTGTTGAGGAAATTAAAGTTGGAAATGAAATTTTAAAATCTTTAAACTTAAGAAATAGGGGAGTAAAAATAATTTCATGCCCCTCTTGTGCAAGACAAGCATTCCAAGTAATTGAAACTGTAAAACAATTAGAAAATAAGTTATCACATATTAAAAAACCTATAACACTATCGATTATAGGTTGTGTAGTTAATGGACCAGGAGAAGCGAAACAAACTGAAATAGGCATTACGGGTGGTGGAAAAGATAATCATATGTTGTATTTAAATGGTTTAGAAACAGAAAAAGTGATGACTAAAGACATAATAAACAAAATTGTTAGTCTAGTAGAGGAAAAAGCCTCAAACTTATAAAAAATCAAATTAATGCTACCAAAAGAAAAAGTACAAATTTTAATTGATAAACATCTTAAACTTGAAAATAAACTCTCTTCTGGAGAAGTTGATAAAAAAAAATTTGCTGAAATTTCAAAGGAATATTCAGACTTAAATGACATAATAAAGCATGCAAAAGAATATTTAAGTTATCAAAAAGATTCTGAAGATCTAAAAAATATAATTAATGACCAAAACTCAGACTTGGATATGAAAGAGTTTGCTACTAGTGAACTTGAAACTCTAAAAATCAATAATCAAATAAACGAAAAGAAAATAAAATTATTCTTACTTCCCAAAGATCTTGCAGATAGTAAAAACGCAATTATAGAAATCAGAGCAGGAACAGGTGGACTTGAAGCAAGCTTATTTGCTTCAGATTTATATAAGATGTACGAAAAAGTTAGTCAAAAAAAAAAATGGATTATTGAAATTATTTCAATATCTAAAAGTGATGCTGGTGGTCTGAAAGAAATCATAGCTAATATAAAGGGAAAAAATATTTATTCATCATTAAAATATGAAAGTGGTGTTCATCGTGTACAAAGAGTCCCAGATACTGAAACACAAGGCAGAGTTCATACATCTGCAGCAACGGTTGCAGTTTTACCAGAAGCTGAAGACTTAGATATTAAAATAGAAGAAAAGGATCTTAGAATTGATGTTTTTAGAAGCAGTGGGCCTGGAGGTCAAAGTGTGAACACAACTGATTCAGCTGTAAGAATAACACATATTCCAACAGGAATAGTTGTAAGTCAACAAGATGAAAAATCACAAATAAGAAATAGAGAAAAAGGTATGAAAATTCTTAGATCAAGAATTTATGATTTTGAAAGACAAAAAATTGATCAAGAAAGATCAAAAGATAGAAAAAGTAAGATTGGTACTGGTGATAGATCCGAGAGAATAAGAACTTATAATTTTCCTCAAGGAAGAGTAACTGATCATAGAATCAACTTAACATTGCATAAATTAGAAGAATTTATGGAAGGTGAAATTTTTGATGAAATGATTGAAAATTTAAGTCTAAGGGCACAACAAGATGAATTAAGCAAAATAAATTAATGAATTATCTCGAAGCAATTAATTTTGGTAATAAAATTCTCAAATCAAGTAATATTGAAACTTATAAACTAGACAATGAATTACTTTTGGCAAAAGCAACAAATTGTACAAGGGAAGAATTGTTGATTAATTTGCAAAAAAAAATAGACAGAGTAAAATTTAAAAAGTACTTAAAATTACTCATTAGAAGAAAAAAAAATGAACCTATCGCCTATATCTTTAAAACAAAAGAATTTTGGAAAAATAAATTCTATGTTAACAAAAATGTTTTAATACCAAGGCCTGAAACAGAGATAATTGTTGATGAAGTTCTTAAAATAACTAATGGGAACTCATCAAAAAATTTTTTAGATGTGGGAACTGGCTCTGGATGTATTATATTGTCAATAATAAAGGAAAGACCTAATTGTTATGGTACTGCAATAGATATTAGTAAAAAAGCTCTGAAAATTGCTAGTATTAATGCAAAAATGCATCATTTAGAAAATAAAATTAGTTTTGTAAATATCGATATTGACAAATTTAATCTTAATAAATATGATTATGTTGTTTCTAATCCTCCATACATTAATAAATTTGAATTAAATAGATTAGGAAAAAATGTTAAATTATTTGAGCCAAACGAAGCTTTAGAAGCTGGTATCGATGGATTGAGTGAAATAAAAAAACTAATACTTAAGAGCAAAAAATTGTTAAAAATTAACGGAAAACTTATATTTGAAATAGGTATTAAACAATTAAAATTTATTATGATTTTTTTGAATAAAAACGGTTTTTATACAGATAAAATTTGTAAAGACATTTATTCTAATCCAAGAGTTATAATTGCCACAAAAGTACTTTAATGAACAACTACAGATATAATAGTAGAAAAAATAGATTTAAGTCCAACGGAGACAGAAATTATAGAAAAAGATCAATGAATAATCATAAATCGCATAATGATTTTGTACAAAATTCAGATTTTAAACA
>CACGFJ010000027.1 GCA_902572225.1 uncultured Pelagibacteraceae bacterium
TAAGAAAAAATATGATAAGTTAAATAGAGAAATTAAATTTGATGGTTCAGATTGGAACTGGTCAGGTGATACAATTGACGAAATATTAAAAGAAAGAAAAAAGAAAAAAAGTGAAACAGCAAATTAAGTGTCCACATTGTAATAAATTTTTTCCTCTTGAAGAAAGTTTAAAACAAGAAACTGAAGAATTGAGAAAGAAACTAAGAGCAGAAGAAAAAGAAAAATCTAAGGAAAGGGAAAAAGAACTTGAGGGCAAACTTAATCTTAAACTTGAAAAACAACAGGCAGAGCATGAAAAACAGCTCAAAAAAATAAAAATAGAGGAAGAGAAAAAGATAAAAGATGAAGCAAAAAAACAGGCAGAACAAGATATAAAAAAAATTAAAAAAGAAGCTGAAGATAAAGCTAAAGAAGCAAAGTTAGAGGTAGAGAGAAAAGCTCAAAAAGATAATGCTGTTCTGAAAGAAAAACTTCTTAAGCAGGAATTAGCTCACCAAAAAGATATTGAGAGATTAAGAACTAAAGCAGAAGAAGCAGCACGTGCTGCTAGCCAATCGCCTGTTGAGAGAAAAGGCGAGGTTCAAGAAGATTTATTAGAGGATTATTTAAAGAAAGAATTTCCTTATGATAATTTTGAACCTGTAAAAAAAGGAAAAAGGGGAGCAGATGTAATTCAATTTGTTCAAAATAAAAATAATGACACCGTTGGTAAAATACTACACGAGAGTAAAGATGTCTTAAACTTTGATGAAAAGTGGGTCAGTAAATTATTAGATGATATGACTAACGAGAATGCAACAATTGGCGTTATTTATACTAAGGCTATGCCAAAAAAATCAAATGGTTTAGTTGACGAAAGAGAAGGAGGAAGAATTCTTATTTGTGCAGAACTTCCAATAATTAGGCAGATGGTTTCCATTCATAGAAAACTAATAGAACAAATACAGCAAAATAAACTTAGTAAAGGGGATGCAACTTCAAAGTTACAGAATCTTTATAATTATTTAAACGGAAACGAATTTAAACTTCAATATAGAAAAACAATGAATGGACTTCGTAAAGAAGGATTACAGATAGATAAAGACGAAAGATCATACACAACTCAAATAAAGACTAGAAAATTGAATTTTGAGGATAATAAAAAAAATATAAATTCAATCATCACTTCAATTCTATCTAATAGTGAATTGTCAGATGATTTATTAGATGGCGGAGATGATCCGATGTTGGAATAGTCTCTGTATAGATGTTATCAGTTTCAGGGAGAGATTGGCAAGAAACAAAAATTGATGGTAGAAAAGTCGAAAAATATTCACAAAAATACAATCTATCAAACTTTACCTCCAAATTATTAATCAATAATAATTTTGATGAAGATGAAATCTATTATTTAAATCAGAAACCAGGAATTGATTATACATATAAAAATCTTAAAGATTTTAAATTAGCAGCATCATTAATTGATGAGCATATAGAACAAAATAAAAAAATACTTTTATTTGGTGACTACGATGTTGATGGAGGATGCTCAGTTGCACTACTTGCAAAATACTTGAAATTTAAAGGCGCAGATTTTAATTATTATATTCCAGATCGAATTAAAGATGGTTATGGACCCAATTTAACTTTAATGAGAAAATTCTCAAAAGAAAAAATAAATTTAATTATCTTTGTAGATTGTGGGACAAATTCATTTGATGAAATAAATTTTTTAAATTCAAATGATATTAAATCAATTATTATAGATCATCATAAAATTGACAATTTTAAAGTAAATCCATCAGTGTTTATAAATCCTTTGAAAAGTTCAGATTATAAAAATTATAACTTTTTTTGTTCAACAAATTTGGTTTTTTTTCTTTTAAGATTCATTCTTTTCAAGAATAGAGAAAATAAAAAATTTAATTTAACTAAATATTTAATATATGCAGCTTTGGGGACAATTTGTGATGTTATGCCGTTAAGAGGATTAAATAGATATTTAAGCATTGAGGCAATAAACAGTTTTAACTTAAGTGAAGATAATGCATTTTCTCATATTCTAAAATTTAATAAAATTAATAGAAAATTAACAATCGATGACCTTGGTTACTTAATAGGGCCTGTGCTAAATTCAGGTGGTAGATTAGGAAAATCAAAATTAGCAACAAAATTACTTATATCTGAAGATAAAAAAGAGATTGAAAAAATATCTAAGGAATTACTTTATACAAATGAAAAACGTAAAATTATCGAAGAAAGAACGCTTGAAAAAATAGAAGGAAAAATTGATTTAAACAAAAATTATATTTTTCATATTGAAGAACATATAAGTGAGGGAATTTTAGGTATTATAGCAGCAAGACTTGCTGAAAAACATAATAAGCCAGTTATTTTAGCTACATACTCAGGAAATGTTATAAAAGGGTCAGCAAGATCGGTTGAGGAGATAGACATTGGGAAAATTTTATTAAATTTAAAACAAAAAAATATTTTAATTAAAGGAGGAGGCCATGCAATGGCGGGAGGATTTTCCTTATTAAAAAAAAATATAAAAAAAGTAGACGAATATCTTCAAAAACAAATCAAAATAAATAAAAATAACAATATTAATAAATATCTATCAAAACATTCTTTTAGTTTATTAAACAATTCATTACTTATTGATTTAAGAAAAATTGCTCCATTTGGAAGCAAAAATCCGTATCCAATACTTTTATTTAATAAGATCAAAATAATAAAAACTAAAATTATTAATAAAAAACATATTTTTTTTGTTGCTAAATCAGGCATTAAATCCTGCGAAGGCATGGCATTTAACTCAGTCGACAGTGAAATAGGGAATATACTTTTGTATTATAAAAGAGAAATATCAATAATTTCAGAACTAAGAGAAAGCACGTATAAAAATAAATCAAAATTGCAACTTATTTTAAAAGATATAATTAATTAATTTAAATTGTGGAAAAATTAAATTTTAACAATTGAATTAAATATAGAATCATCTATATCAACCTAATGGCAACGATAAAAGTAACAGATGAAAGGTTTGAAGAAGAAGTTTTAAAGAACGATAAGCCAGTTCTTGTTGACTTCTGGGCCCGCCCTTAGGGGGCGTGCTCTAAAAATCTGAATGGTGTGGGCCTTGCAAAATGGTGGGGCCGATCTTAGAAGAAATTTCTGAAGAGATGGCAAATGATATTGTCATTGCAAAACATGATATTGACTCTGAGCCGAACATGCCAACTAAGTACGGTGTGCGTGGAATTCCTACAATGCTTTTATTTAAAGGTGGTGAGCTAAAAGCAACGAAAGTTGGAGCTACACCTAAGAGCGATATCGTCTCTTGGATTAAAGAAAATATTTAATTTAAATTTAATACTTCTCCAATTAGATAAAGAGATCCAATTATAAGAGTTATTGAATTTTGACTTTTTGCATTTGTTCTGATTGCATCTTGAATATTATTTGAAAGATTTAAAGTAAATTTTAACTTACTTATTTTATCTTTAAACTCCTCTTTTGAAATTGCCCCTTGTTGATTTGGAATATCAATTAAATTGACTGAATTAACTAAACCTTCAAATGACTTCATAAATTCTTCATGTTCCTTATCTTTCATCATAGCCACAACAAGATTAACTTTTTGATTTTGGTTTTTTATCCAATTAGCAATAACATAAGAACTCGAAATATTATGACCTCCATCAATCACTAATCTATTATTGCCTGCAATATCTTTTAGTTTTCCTGATTTGATTTCTTGTAACCTTCCTTTTAGAGCAATGTTCTGAATTCCTAATTTGATATCTTGATCTTTCACATTGAATATGTTTCTCGATGCTGCAATTGATGTACTGATGTTATATAGCTGATGATCTCCTAAAATATTTGGTTCTGGAAGAATTAGTTCACCAAATTCATCTTGATATTGGATAAAGCTGTTTTCTGATTTTGAAATATTAAAATTTTTTCCAAAATAATATTTATTTGATTTATTTTGATCTAAAGATACTTCAATTTTTTCTCTTATCCCCTCAGTTATTTGCTTATTAATAAATATATTTGAATTTAAAAGTCTAGTAGTTTTTTCATGTATAACCCCATCAATACTTTTATTATCTAACCAATGAAAATGGTCATTATGAATTACACCTAATAATGTCATTAAATTGTCCTTAAAAACATTGGTGCTGTCGTATTGGTGAAAGAGACCAGCTTCGATTATATGAACGTTATCTTTATAATTCTCTGCATATTTTAAAAAGGCACATGTTAGTAGTTCAAACACAGTTGCATTATCCTCGCCTAAAACTTTTTCTATATCTATTAATAATTCAAAAAGGTTTTCTTCATCAATTTCATTATCATTGAATACGAAGCGTTCGGTATATGATTGAAGGTGAGGTGAGGTGTACATATTGCATTTCAATCCAGCCTGGTTGAGAATAGATTTTAAACTGTAAGACATGCTTGCTTTAGCATTTGTACCTACTACAGTTACTATATTTCTTAGTTTATCCTGAGGATTTCCAAGTTTTTTTAAAAG
The DNA here is from genome assembly GCA_902572225.1 of uncultured Pelagibacteraceae bacterium. Classification (GTDB taxonomy): domain Bacteria; phylum Pseudomonadota; class Alphaproteobacteria; order Pelagibacterales; family Pelagibacteraceae; genus Pelagibacter. The sequence goes on from CACGFJ010000027.1 coordinate 4,529, forward strand.
ATTAAATGTTCGACCTAAGGAAAGGTCTAATTTCTTTTTATGATGCTTCTCTAGTTTGGATACTAATTTCTGAAGTTTCATTGGACTGCTCTGAATTTACCCCAGAATCTTTTTTTAGCAATATATTAAGAATATTTGATATTTTTTCGTTAATTTCTTTTCTATGATATACACCATCACACATTCCAGTTTCAAAGAGTCTCTGAGAATTTTGAAAATTCTCAGGTAGTGTTTCACGTGTTTGATTTGCTACAATTGCTTTACCAGCAAAACCTACTAAAGAGGGCTCTGCAAAAGTAATATCAGCAATTGATGGTCCAGCGAAACTAGCAGTTATACCTCCATAACACTTATTGGTATAAACGTTTATGTAAGGCATTCCTGATTTTTTAAATGTTGCTGCTGCTAGAACTGTTTTACTCATATAGTGCAAAGCAATTAAATTTTGTTGCAAAGCTTGACCACCACCTTCACACCAACCTATTACAGGTGTAGCGTCATCAATTCCCTTTTGAAATGCGTAAACAATTGCTTCTCCAGCTGCAGCGTTTATCGAACCTCCACTAAACCTTGAGTCTATTGCAAATGATGTAATTTTAATTCCGTCTCTTATTCCTTGAGCTACCATAACTGCACAATGGTGACCAGTTACTTTTCTACCTCTTGCTAGCTTCTCTTCATAACCTGGAAAATCTAAAGGATTATCATTTGGTTTAGGGGTATTAATAATTTCATAACTACCTTTGGAAAAAAAATGATCAAACCTTTCTTTAGGCGTAAATGGATAATGTTTACTACAATCTGGACAAGTATTAAGTGTCTCAGAGTTAAAAATAGTTGATCGTAATACCGGTCCCTTGCAACAAGATATCCATGGTGACTCAAGTTGCTCTTTTTTTGTTGGAAATTTCTTTTTTAAATTTTTCTTAATCTTTTCACCAAAACTTAGGGCTTTTGTTATCCAATTAACCATTTAATTTAATTCCTTTGTAAAACTTTTAATGTATTTGCCTAAATTTAATGGCAAATCTTTGTCAGTTAAATTGTCCTGTATATACTTTACAAAAGCACTTCCGACAATAACTCCTTGGCAACCAGTTTTGGCTATTTTTATAGCATCTTCAGGTGATTTTATTCCAAATCCTGAACAGATTGGTATTTTCGTTAAATTTTGAATTCTTTTTACAAAACTTTCTACATCTGTTTGGTTGGCTGATTTCACCCCGGTCACACCTGAAACATTTACCTGATAAAGAAATCCACTTGACAATTTCACTATATCTTGAAGTCTATTATCATCAGTTGTTGGAGCAACCAATTTGATTAATGATAGACCTGTTTTATTTAATTCTTCTCTTAAAATATTTTCCTCTTTTAATTCATGTGGAGCATCAACAACTAAACAAGCATCAGCACCAGCTTTATGAATATCACTTACAAATTTTGTAATTGGATACTTATATAAATTAGCAATATAACCCATCATTACAATTCCAACATCATTGTTATAATTTCTAATTTCTGAAACTAATTTAATAATATCTTTAATAGTATCTCCATTTTCTAAAACTTTATCATGGGCTTTTTTTATTACAGGGCCTTCAGCTGAGGCTTCACTTGTTGGATAGCCACATTCAATTATTGAAACACCATTGTCTATCGCTTCTTTAATTAATTCGAGACAGGTTTTGTAATCAGGATAACATCCTACAAAATATGAAACTAATTTTGTTTTTGGATTAGATGACTCAAATATTTTTTTAAGCCTTTCACTCAAAATCTTTACCTATGTGTTCTTGAATTGTGTCTAAGTCTTTTTCTCCACGGCCACAAAGAGATAAACAAATTATATAATCCTTAGGTTTATCTTTTGCTTGACGAAAAATTATTTCTGCCGCTGCCGCCATTGGTTCCAATGCGCTACATATGCCTTCTGTTTGAGCAATTATTTTATAAGCTTCAAGCATTTCTTTGTCTGTAGCAGAAGAGTATTGAACAGCACCTTGATCTTTTAGATAACTGTGAAGAGGCCCGACAGAAAAATATGTAATTCCGGCTCCTAAACTCATACCCCCTAATGACTTTGCACCATCATCAGTTTGTAACATGTAAGTCTTCATTCCTTGCATAATTCCAGGGGTACCATTTGTTAATGCTGCAGTTTCATGAGCTTCAACACCAATTTTTGTAACACTGGGTTCATCTAAAAATTCATAAATTGCCCCTGCAAAATTTGAGCCCCCGCCGACACATCCACATATCATATCTGGTATTTTTCCTTCTTGAGACATAGATTGTTCTCTTATTTCTCTTCCAATTATACTTTGAGCAAAAGCAACAATTTTAGGAAATGGTGAACTTGAAACTACTGAACCACAAATATATGCATACTCAGGATTTGTAGTCCAAGTTTTAATTGCATCTGTGATTGCTTCTTTTAATGTTCCTGGAACAGTTTTAAGTTTTGCACCATAGTGTTTTGCTTTGATAATATTCTGGTTTACTCTGGCCACATCTATATCTCCCATCACACCAACTAATGGCATATTAAATTTAGCAGCTACTGCTGCTGTAGCGCTATAATGTTGTCCAGCTCCAGATTCGCAAATTAAATGTGATTTACCCATTCTCTTAGCAAGCAATATTTGAAATAATGAATTTGTGATTTTATGCGAACCAGTATGATTTAAATGTTCTTGTTTAAATAATATTTTAGCTCCTCCTAATTTTTTCGTGAGATTTTCTGCATAGTATAGAGGAGATGGTCTGCCGATATAATGTTTACAATAGTATGCAAACTCATCTAAAAAATCTTTATCCTTTATTGCATCTTCAAATCCATTATTTAATTCATGCAAAGCAGGCATTAACGTTTCACCTACGGCCATACCTCCCATGGCTTTATCTCCTTCGCCATAGTAACCTAAATCGTCAGGACCTGTTTTAAGTGAATTCTTCTTCATATTAAATTATTTATATTATGTACTGTATTTAAAAGCTTATCAATTTTTTTTATGTCTTTTTTTCTATTTTCGTCTTCTAACGCTCCACTAAGATCGATCATAAAGTTTTTATTTTTAAAACTCGGAATATCTTCTATTTGTATATTACCTGCAATCATTTTATTCATTTCATCTGGCACTTCATTTAGTAAATTATGATCAAAACTTTCAGATTTATGGTAACCTTTTGAGTCGAATAAAATCACATCTGATATATCTGAATATTCTTTATATTTTACTACATCATCTTTAATAGAAACGGTAATTGCAGTTATTATTTTTATTTTATATTTTGATTTAATTTCTTCAGTTCTTTTAGGATCTACATCGTAAAGCTGATAATAGTCAAAATTTAAGTCTTTAATCTTTTCTAAAATTTCATCTTTTGGGTTTACAAGCACAGAGACAAAACTTACATTTTTCTTATCAACTTTAATCAAATCTTTTAATTTTTCATATTCAACAAATCTTTTACTTTTTTCATAATTGGTAATGAAACCTATCATAGTAGGCTTGTGTCTATGATTTAAAATATAGTTTAATGTATTAGGATCAGACACCCCACAAATTTTCAAACCTTTAATCATTGACTTAAGTGATCAATTAATTTTTTAATATTTTTTTCAATATTACCTTTGGTTATTGGTCTTCCGATTACTAGCCAATCACTTCCATTTTTATAGGCTTGCTTAGGAGTTAAAACTCTTTTTTGATCATTTAATTTAGAATTAAATCTTATTCCTGGTGTTATGATTTCCTTTTTGAATACCTTTTTTACCAGTTTAACTTCCTTAGGACTACATACTATAGCATCTAAGTTTGCTCTGCTTGCCAACTTAGCTTGCTTTAATACTACTTTATTTATATCTCCATTAAATCCAATTTCCTTTAGAGATTTATTATCTAGAGATGTGAGGGTTGTGACACCAATTAATTTAACTTTTCCCGCAACCTTTTTAGTAGCTTTTAATGCATCTAACCCGCAATTAGTGTGAATAGTAATATAATTAAACTTCAAGTCTTTAACAGCTTTAATTGTTGATAAACACGTATTTGGTATATCTGAAATTTTATAATCCCCAAATAAAATTTTGTTTTTAATTGATGATATAAATTTTCTACCATTTTTTGAATTTAAAAATTCCAAACCAAATTTGTATCCAATTTCAAGTTTGTCAGTTTTGGTATATTTAATAATTTCTTTTATTTTTTTTATATTGGTGGTGTCGCAAGCTATAAATATTTTATTTTTCCTCATTTATTTTTCTCGACCAAAACTTAGATGTTTTAAAATTTACACTATACTTTTCTTTTACGTATATCTTCTCGTTTGTTTTGGGATTTCGTGCAAAACGTGCGTTTTGATGTTTTATTTCTAATGTGAATATATCTCTTAATTCAACTCTCTCTTTTCTTTTTAATGAATTTTTTATTTCATTTAAAACTATTTCAACGAATTTGTTAAGATCTCTTTTTAAAAAGTTAGGATAATTATCGGCTAATTTTTCAATTATTTCTGATTTCCTAACTGACAATTAATTACTCATCATCCTTATTTTTCTTATCATCTAATTTTTTAGACAAAGATGAAAAAGGAAGGTTTTTTCCACTCAAAGGACTAGAAAATTTTGAAACTGCCTCTTGGTTTTGTAACTCTTCAAGTAATTTTATACTAAGGCTGACTTTTCTCTTATCCATACTTAGTTCAGATATAGCGGCGTCAATTCTTTCGCCACCAACAAACCTAGACGGTCTTGCATCAGAAGCATTAACAGCAATATTTGTTTTTTTTATTAAAAACTCCATATCACAACTTTCCGGTTTTACAATTATACCTTTATTATCTGTAGATATAACTTGGACTGTGACGATGTCATTTACTTTTTTGTTTTGAAACCATTCGAAAGGATCTTTAAGTAGTTGTTTTAAGCCCACACGAATTTTTTGGTCTTCTTTTTTAATTTCAAGAACTTTAACTTTAATTTTATCACCTTTTTTGAATTTTTTTAGCTCTTCTTCTGGCTTATTCAAATAACTTAAATCATTAGCATGTAAAAAACCGTCAATATCAAAATTATCGAGTTTTACATACAATGCATATTCATTCGAAGCAGAGACAATTCCTTCAACTTCGCTTCCTTCAGGATATTTATTTGAAAATGCTTGGTAAGGATTCTCTAAAGTTAGTTTATGAGATATAGCAATTCTTCTTTTCTCTGTATCTATTTCAGTTATTACACAATTAATCATATCTCCAACTTTAAACAATTTTTTAGGTACTATATTTCTTTTTGTCCAACTCATTTCACTACTATGCAATAATGTACTTAATCCTGGTTCTAGCGAACAAAAACATCCGTAATCTGTAATCTTATCAACTTTTACTTTATATTGATTTCCTATTTCATAATTTGATATATGCTCAAATGGATCAGGCGAAAGTTGTTTTATAGAACAACCAATTTGCAGTTTCTCTTTATCAATTGATATTACTTTCAGTGAGTGTTTTTCTCCAATATTAAATATTTCATCTGGATGGTTCACTCTTGAATATGAAATTTCTTGAAGGTGAACTAAAACATCAATTTCATTGTTAACTTCAAAAAAACATCCAAAAGATGAGTAACCTTTTACTACTGCATCTTTTATAATGTCACCAACTTTGAACTTTTCAATAATCTTAGCTTTATCTTCTCTTTTACTTGAAGAAACAATTTGTCTTCTTGATACACATGCATTTCCTCTAATTTTATCTAGCTTTATAATCGCAAATTTTTGTTCTACACCAATCAAGTGATCGATATTTTTTAAAGGTTTATCGCTTATTTGAGAACCAGGACAAAACATTAGTGATCCTGTACTTATATGTTCAACAATAACGCCACCTTTACATTTGCTTGTAATTTTACCAATTATTGACTCGTTATTTTCATAAGCTTGTTCTAGTTTATACCAACCCTTTATTTTTTGAGCCTTCATTGCTGAAGCTACTACTTCACCGTTCTTGTCTTCAATTTTTTCTAATAAAACAGGAATATTAGATCCAATTTCTATTGAATCATGCATACCTATCATTTTTAATTCATTGATATCAATTATCGGTTCACTTTTTAAACCCGGAATGAAAATAAAAACAAATTTCTCTGTAATTTTTGTAATTTTACCATCAATAATTTTTCCTTCTTCAATCTTATTTTTTGAAAGTTGAGAATTTAAAAGTTTTTCAAATTTTTGATTTTCTACTGATTTTAAGTCCTTATATATTTCCATTAAATATTTATTTTTTTGTCCATAATATTTTTTATTTTCAAAAAGCACGCTTTCTTACTTAATTTAGTAGTA
>CACGFJ010000028.1 GCA_902572225.1 uncultured Pelagibacteraceae bacterium
TACAGAGACAACGGGATTATCAGTAAAAGAAGGTCACAGAATTGTAGAAATAGGCTGTATCGAACTAGACAACTTAATTCCAACAAAAAATATATTTCATTGTTACTTAAATCCTGAAAGAAAAGTTTCTGAAAGCGCATTAAAAGTTCATGGATATACTGATGAATTCTTATCTGATAAAAAAAAATTTATTGATATTGCTGATAAATTTTTAGAATTTATTGAAGAAAAAAAAATTATAATTCATAATGCGGAGTTTGACATTGGACATTTAAATAATGAGTTATCATTAATAAACAAGAAAACTATTTCTAAAGAAAATGTAATTGACACCCTTGAACTAGCTAGAAACAAATTTCCAGGATCTGGTATAAGTTTAGATGCACTTTGCAAAAGATTTAAAGTAGATAATTCAAAAAGAAAGAACCATACAGCTTTAATTGATTGCGATTTATTGTCTAAAGTATATATAAATCTGATTGATCAAAAAGAACCAATTTTCCAATTTAATAAATCTCAAGAAAAAAATATTACTACAAATTTTGAAAAAACTGACTATTCAAAAAAAATAATTCCTATTACTGGGAAAGAAAAAAAATTACACGCTGAGTTTTTAAAAAGTGAATTAAAAAAAAATTTTTACTAATTCATTCTTTGTTGGTAAAGTCTTTCAAAGTCAACTTTTTTATCTAATTTTAATTCTGGAAAACCTGAGTCTTTTATTAATTTGATTAATATTTTTTCTAGCCCAGGGTAGATTTCGTTTTGAACATCACATAGAAGAATTTTCTCTAGAGTTTTTTTATCAAGATTTTTGTCTATAATTTTTACTACCGAGGAGTAAGATATTTCAAAATGGGACTTTTTATTATTATCTTTTGGGTCCAAGTATGTAAGCTTAGTTGTAACTTCTATCATATCATTTTTTAAGCTATTTGTGGTTATATTGATTCCTAAAGAATATTTTGTAATAAATTCTCTGCTAAAAACAAATGTTTCAGCGTCTGGAATCTCAACAGATATATCTTTTATATATTTTAAAACAATTTCATATTTTTTTGTCATTATCATCACTTAAGTCTTCGTAGTCTCCATCAATGTAATTTTTTCTGTTATCATTTTTTTTGTTTTTTTTTGTTTTTATAAATCTACTCAATATAATCTTTCTAGTAAAAGGTATGACTAATAATATTCCAATAAAATCCGTAGCAAAACCTGGTAAGATAAGTAAAAGAGATGCAAAAGCTAAAGTTGCTCCAGATACTAACTCATACACAGGCAATTCATTTTTGATTAATTGCCTAATTCCTGATTTAAGGGTGTTAAAGCCCTCGTATCTCACATAAGCAACTCCAATAATCGCTGTAATTATAATTAATAAAACTGTGTTAAATGCTCCTATTTGTGACCCAATCTTAATAAATAAGTAGATTTCAATGAGTGGGATACCAATAATTAAAATAAGTAGTGAGTTCATTTGTCTATAATTTAAATAGCAGGTTGAAATTTATTAACATAGTAAATATTATATATCTATGAGTTATAGTTTTGAATACATAGATATTATACTTCTTGCAATGATAGCTGGATTTATTTTTTTAAGATTGAGAGGAATTCTAGGAAAAAAAACAGGTTTTGAGGAAGATATAAATTCAAGTTTTGCTCATGAAGCTCCACCTCCAAAACCCAGTGTTGATCTAAATGCAGGTACTTTTGATGAAAATGCTAAAAAAGAATTTATAAAAGGTGCTAAAATCGCTTACGAAACTATCATTACTAGTTTTGCTCAAGGTAAACTTAAAGATATTAAATCTCTTTTAGATAAAAGTGTTTATCAACAATTTGAAGAGGCAATTAAAGATAGAGAAACAAAAAAGTTATTTTCTGAAACAACATTTATTGGAATAAATTCTGCAGAAGTAAAACAGCATGAACAAAATAAAAACATGCTTGAAGTTACTGTTGAATTCGTAAGTGAAATAATCTCATGTGTAAAAGATAAAGATAATAAAGTTGTGACGGGTGATCCAGAAAAAACAAAAAAAGTATTAGATACTTGGAAATTTTCAAAAGATAGTAAATCTAACAATCCAAACTGGCTTTTAATTGATACTCAAGCTTGACAAATAAGCTCTCAGATAAAGATAAAAAAGATTGGAAAAATTTTGTAGAGAGTTCTGAGAAATTAGATAATAAAGACATAGATAATTTAGACCAATTAAAAGTCTCTGAGAAAATAATTGATCTTCATGGATATTCTTTAGATGAAGCAAACAAGAAAATTGAAAATTTTATAGAGAGCTGTTACTCAAAAAAAGTTAAAAAAATAAATGTAATCACAGGTAAAGGTATGAGATCTAAAAATTTAGAAGATCCTTATCAATCAATAGACATGAGTATTTTAAAATATTCTGTACCTGAATACATAAAAAACAATAATGAACTAATGAAAAAAATTATCAGGATTGACTTTGATTCAGTTAACAGTCCATCAAAAGGTAGTTTTGATATATTTTTAAAATCTATAAAATAAACTTAGATAAATCTGTATCTTTTACTAATTCTCCAATATTATCTTTGATGTATTTACCATCAACAGTTATTTTTTCCCCAGCTCTATCTGTTGCAGTGAAACTAATTTCATCTAATACTCTCTCAATAATTGTATGTAATCTCCTTGCTCCAATATTTTCTACTGTTGAATTCACTTCACTCGCAATATGCGCAATTGTGTTTATTCCATCCTCAGTAAATTCTAGATCTACATTTTCTGTTTTTAAAAGAGCTTTATATTGTTTTATTAAACTATTATCTGGCTCCTTTAGAATTCTTATAAAATCTTTACTATTTAATGCGTCAAGCTCAACCCTTATTGGTAATCTACCTTGTAATTCAGGTAAAAGATCTGATGGTTTAGCTAACTGGAAAGCTCCTGAAGCAATAAATAAAATATGATCAGTTTTAACAGGTCCGTATTTAGTGCTAACAGTTGTTCCCTCTATTAGTGGTAATAAATCTCTTTGAACACCCTCTCTTGAAACATCGCCGCCGACTCGATCTGTTCTTGCAGAAATTTTATCAATTTCATCTAAAAAAACTATACCATTATTTTCAGTTGAATCTTTTGCTGATTTTATAATTTTATCTTGTTCAATGAGTTTATCTGACTCTTCATTTATTAATATTTCGTGAGATTCTTTCACTGACATTTTCTTTTTCTTAGGTTTTTGTCCCATGGATTTTCCAAGCATGTCTGAAATATTAATCATTCCTACATTTGCACCAGGCATCCCAGGTATCTCAAATGATGGCATTTGATTAGACTCACTAACAGCTACTTCAATTTCATTATCATCTAAATCTCCATCTCTTAATCTTTTTCTAAAACTCTCTCTTGTTGCTACACTTGCTTTATTTCCAACTAAAGCATCTAAAACTCTGTCCTCAGCTAATTTTTGAGCTTGTGCATGAACCTCTTTTCTTTTCTTAACTTTTTCCATTGCAATTGCGATTTCTAATAAATCCCTAACAATTTGTTCTACATCACGTCCCACGTATCCTACTTCTGTAAACCTTGTAGCCTCAACTTTTACAAATGGTGCTTCTGCTAATTTTGAGAGTCTTCTTGAGATTTCTGTTTTACCAACTCCAGTTGGCCCAATCATTAAAATATTCTTTGGAAGAACTTCATCTTTCATATCATCATCTAATGCTTGTCTTCTCCATCTATTTCTCAAAGCGATTGCAACAGCCCTTTTTGCCTTATTTTGACCAACAACAAATCTATCTAGTTCTGAAACAATTTCTCTTGGTGATAATGAATTCTTAATTGTTGTTTTTTCTTTTTCTATTTTTCCTTTAGGAAATGTTGTTACATTTGAGTTTTCCATTATATTTTTTCCATACTTAAATTATCATTAGTAAATACACAAATATCAGAAGCAACTTTAATAGATTTTTTTGCAATTTCTTCTGCAGACATATCTGTATCCATTAAAACTTTAGCAGCTGCTAATGCATAATTTCCACCTGAACCAATTCCGATAACATCACCTTCAGGCTCTAAAACATCACCCGTTCCAGAAATTATAAAACTTTTCTCTTTATCACCAATTGCCATTAAGGCCTCTAATCTTCTTAAATATTTATCAGTTCGCCAATCTTTTGCTAATTCTACAGCAGCTCTTGTTAGATTACCTGCGTGCTTTTCAAGCTTTGACTCTAATCTTTCAAACAATGTAAGTGCGTCCGCAGTAGATCCAGCAAAACCTGCGATCACATTTCTTTTCTCAATTTTACGAACTTTGTTTGCAGTTTTCTTAATTACAGTATTACCCATGCTAACTTGACCGTCACTGGCCACAACTACGTCATTATTTTTTCTTACAAGTACAATTGTTGTCATGGACTATAGATGGATATGAATTTGAATAGTTCAAGCCCAGGTTTAGTATTATTGATATAATCAAAAATACCTATATACCTAATTTAAATAATGAAAAGAAAAGCAAAAATAGCTAGAAAAACAAAAGAAACCAATATCAGTGTTGACCTTAATATTGATGGCAAAGGTAAGTACAAAGTTGACACAGGAATAGGTTTCTTAGATCACATGCTCGAACAGTTATCTAAACACTCATCGATGGATTTAACTGTTAAGGCTAAAGGTGACACACACATTGATCTTCACCACACAACTGAAGACACTGGAATTGCTATTGGAGAATGCTTAAAGAAAGCATCAAAAAAATTTGTAGGTATTAAAAGATATGCTCACATACTGTTACCAATGGATGAAACATTAACAAGAGTTGCAATCGATGTTTCAAACAGACCTTATTTGATTTGGAATGTAAAATTAAAAGTTGAAAAACTTGGTGAGATGGACACAGAATTATTTAAAGAATGGTTCCAGGCATTTTCTCAAGCAGCCGGAATTACATTGCACGTCGAAAATATTTATGGTGATAATAGTCACCACATTATAGAGTCTTGTTATAAAGGCTTAGCGAGAACTTTAAGAGCTGCGCTAGAATTAGATCCAAGGAATAAAAGTACAATTCCCTCTACAAAAGGCTCTTTATAAAATTAATGGACGTCACTATTGTTGACTATAAATCGGGTAATATTAGCTCTGTAATTAACTCCTTTAAGGAAGTTGCTAAAGATAAAGTTAAAATCGAAGTAACCTCAGATTTAGATAAAATTAAATATAGTGATAAGGTAGTTTTACCAGGGCAGGGATCATTTAAGAACTGTATAGACGGTTTAAATAGCATAAATGGTTTGATTGATACTTTAAGTGAATTTGCATTAAATAATAAAAAACCTCTTTTAGGAATTTGTGTAGGTCTTCAAATGTTCGCAGATGTTGGATACGAAGAAGTTGAAACTAAAGGTTTAGGATGGATCTCAGGCAAAGTTTCTAAAATTGATAATCAAAATGGAAAATTTAAACTACCTCATATTGGTTGGAACCAAATAAATATTATTAAAGACAGTAAAATTTTTAAAGATATAGATAGTAATTCTCATATGTATTTTGTTCACAGTTATGAATTTGTTCCACAAGATAATTCAGTCATCACCGCTACAACTGATTATTCATCAAATATTGTTTGTGCTGTTGAGAAACAAAATATATTCGGCTGTCAATTTCACCCAGAGAAAAGCGATAAGACAGGGCTTAAAATAATAAATAACTTCATAAATTTGTAATATGAAAAATTATTTAATAATAATGTTTTTTCTGTTATTTGCTTGTCAAAACTCAAATTATCTTAAAAAAAATAATAAAAATAACTTAAATAATATGAATTTTTCTAGTGAAGCTAAGGTAAAATTAAAATGAAAATTTTCCCAGCTATAGATATTAAAGATAAAAAGTGTGTTAGACTAATCAAAGGTGACTTTGAAAATAAAACTGAATATGAAATGTCTCCAGTTGATCAAGCAGGAAAATATAAAGAAAATGGTTTTAAAAATTTACATATAGTTGACTTGGATGGTGCATTAACTGGAGATCCAATTAATATTGATATTATTCAAGATATTGTCGGAAAATTCGACCTTAAAGTAGAAATAGGTGGTGGTATAAGAAACTTTGAAACTATTAAAAATTATATTGATGCCGGGGTCGAAAAAGTAATTTTAGGAAGTGCTGCTATAAAAGATAGAAGATTTTTAGAGGAAGCATGTAAAAATTTTTCAAACCAAATTGCATTAGGTTTGGATGCAAAAGATGGCCATCTTGCAATTTCAGGTTGGACGGAAGAATCTGATAAATTAACAACTGAATATTTGAAAAAAGTGAATAATTATGGCGTAAGCAGAATTATTTACACAGATATTAATAGGGATGGAACAAAGCAAAGTCCAAATTTTATAGAAACACAAAAAGTGGCAGATATTTCTAATTGTCCAGTTGTTATATCTGGTGGTGTTTCGTCAATTAATGATATTAAAAGAGCTAAAAATTTAAATAACATCGAAGGTGTTATAGTTGGAAAAGCTATATACGATGGCGATATTAAATTAGATGAACTTGCAAAAGAAGTAGATGCTTAAAAATAGAATTATACCTTGTTTAGATGTTAAAAATGGTCGTGTTGTAAAAGGTATTAAATTTGTTGATCTTAAAGATGCAGGAGATCCTGTTGAACAAGCAAAAATTTACAGCGATAACGGTGCTGATGAGATTTGCTTTTTAGATATTACTGCTTCTAATGAAAATAGAGAAACTATTTACGAAGTAGTAGAGAAAACATCTAAGAAATGTTTCGTACCTTTAACGGTTGGTGGAGGTGTCAGAAGTGTTGATGATATTAATAAATTACTTAATTGCGGGGCTGATAAAGTATCAATTAATACTGCAGCTGTTCAAGACTCAAAAGTAGTTGAGGATAGTTCCAGAAAATTTGGATCACAGTGCATTGTTGTTGCAATCGATGCAAAGAGAAAAGATGATAGATGGGAAATCTTCACCCACGGTGGAAGAAATCCAACTGGTATTAACGCTTTAGAATTTGCATCTAAAATGGAAAAATGTGGTGCTGGAGAGCTTCTTGTGACCTCTATGGATAAAGATGGAACTCAGTCAGGATATGATATTGAATTGATGCAAAAGATATCATCCATGGTCAATATTCCAGTTATTGCATCAGGTGGGGTTGGAACTTTAGATCACTTAGTTGATGGAATAAAATCAGGTGCAAGTGCCGTTTTAGCTGCATCTATATTTCATTATGGTACTTATTCAGTAAAAGAAGCTAAGCAATATTTGGCTTCTAAAGATATACCTGTTAGGATTTAGTATGTTAAAGACTTTAGAAGATCTCGTAAACCTTGCAAGAGAGCGAAAAAGTAATCCTGTTGCAGGCTCATACACTAATAAGCTTTTAGAAAATAAATCATTGGCAAAAGAAAAGGTTTTAGAAGAAATAAATGAACTAATAGAAGCTGTTGAGCAAGACTCTAATAAAATCCATGAAGCGGCAGATGTTTTATATCACTTAATAATGTACCTTGAAAAAAGTGATATAAAAATTGAAGAAGTAATGAAAGAATTGAAGAGTAGAAAAAAATAATTTACAATTTACCAGGTAACCATGTTGAGAATATTGGAAAGAGAATCATTAGTATTCCATAAATTATTCCAACGATTGTAAATAGAGGAACTTCTTTGAAAGCTTTGGCTGGATTTTCTTTGATCACACCTGCAGCTGTATAAATACCAACGCATACAGGGGGTGTTATCATTCCGATTCCGGCGAAAGCAACAAACACCACATAAAGATGAAGTAAACTCTGATTGAACGATAATGTGATTGCTGCAAAAATTGGAACAGTTAAATAAAATACAGGAACAATTTCAATAAAAGTTCCAAGAATTAAACAAATTGCTCCAAGCATTATCCAGAACAGATTTACACTCACACCTTTATCCGTGAAGAAGGTAATAATTTTTTGAGGAGCTTGTGTGTAGGTTAAAACCACACTTAAGAATGTTGCAGTTGCTATAATTGCAAAAATTACAGCTGTAATGATTGCAGTTTCCCTTAAACAGCTCATCAAAGATGAAAAAGTAAGTTCACGGTAAATTAAAAATCCAATTAAAACTGCATATACTCCTGCAACAGCAGCAGATTCAGATGGAGTTAGTATACCTGCATAAATTCCACCTAAAATTATGACTGGGGTGATCAATGCTGGTAGAGCAGCAACGAAAGAACTCACTCTCTCTTTAAATGACGCTTTCTCATCTGTTCTAATATGCCTGCATTTAAACAAAACTAGAAGGACCATCAAAACAAGGAGAACAAGGCCTGGAATAACGCCTGCTGCAAAAGTTTTTGAGACTGGAACGTTTGTTAGGGCACTAAATAATATTGCAGCATTGGAAGGAGGTATTAATGCCTCTAATAGAGCGGCTGAAGCGGCAAGTACAACAACGAATGGCGTTGGGTAACCTTGTTCAATCATCTTTGGCATCATGATTGTCCCTACAGCAGTGATTGCTGCAAGTATGGATCCACAAAAAGCTGCAAAGAAACCCATCGCAATAACCATAGCAACACCCAATCCACCTGGCCAATGTCCAACAAGTGTTGTTGTAAACTTAACTAGTCTTGATGCTGCACCACCTTTCAACATCGCCATACCAGTAAAAATAAATAATGGGACAGCGATTAGAACATGTTTTGTTAATGCACCAAATGAAACTTGTATCAAAACTGACCAAGGTAGGTTTAAACCTGCAATTGCAGCTAATGAACTTCCTAAACCAAAAACTAAAAAAATAGGTACCGAAATAACTAATGTTATAAGAGATAAAATAAAAGCCAATCCAAACATTTAATCTTTCCCTGAAAGTTTTTTTAAATTATCTAAAATAAGCTCTAATGAAGTTAATGCTAAAATTAAAAAGCCAACTGGAAATGCTAAAAACATCCACCAAATAGGAATATTAATTTCCAATTCCATCATTTGTCCTAAATTGTAATACATTGTTGTTGCATCAACTCCTGCTTTAAAGAAGACACACGCAGAAATAAGAGCTATTAAATTTACAATTGTTCCAATAATATTTTTTGATTTTTCAGATAAATAATGACTTAAAAAATCTACTTTAATATGTTGTCCTTGCTTTAATAAAGGACCTAGTAATGGAAATACCAACCAACTCACCATTACAGGTGGTAATTCTATAAACCACGCAAATCCTGTACCAGTGATAAATCTTGTTGTGGCGCTTAATGCTAAAGCTGCCACCATTAAAAAGACAATGAACATTGCGAGCGAAATTGCAGCTTTTGCTAGCAAATTATTAATAGCTCGCAATGCCCTCATAATCTTTATAGAAAAAGTTTAACTTCTTCTAATTACTTTTAGCATATGCTTGTGCTGCCTCTAAGGCGTCAGCATCAATCATTTTAGCCATTGCTGGCATTACTTCATCTTTCATAAGCTTATCAAACTTAGCTTTTTCAGCCCCTGAAAGTGTAGTAACAACCCCACCTCTTTCTTGGAATTTTTTAAGAGTGCTCTCTCCAGTATCCATAATTAAGTCGGTAGATCTTTTTCCTATTTCTTTACCAACATCCATTATAATTTTTTGTAAATCTGGAGATAGACTATTAAACCAAGTTGAGTTTGCCATTATATATGCGTCAGCATAATATTGATATGGCTTTTGAGCGTATTTTAAAAACTCCCACCAACTGTACGCTTCAATACTTCCTGGAGGACTATTTATTGTATCAATCATTCCAGTTTGCAAAGAAGTATAAACTTCACCGGTAGGTAAAGATACCCTGTTTGCTCCTAAAGCATCCCACATAGGCTCTTCACTTTTTAAAAGTCTTCTAGCTTTTAGACCCTTCATAGCATCAATACCTGTTAATTCTTTAGCACTTGAAAAAGTCATTACAGGTCCAACTGGGTTATACATTACTAATGTGGAATTAGTTTTTTTTGTTAATTCACCCCAAATTTCTTTTCCTTTTGGTGAATTTTGAAAGAAGCCTCTTTGTTGTTCCCAAGAATTAAATAATCCTGGGAATGAAGCAACATTAAAGTTCTTATTGATTGGTGGAAAACTTACTACACCAACAATTCCTCCAAGTTCAACCGCACCAGAAGTTACTGCTCCCATTACTTCTCTAATTCCAAACAATTGTTTAGATGGATAAACTTCGATTTTTAATTTTCCTTTTGCTCTTTTATTAACTTCATCTGCAAAAATTTGCGCATGCTTTGCACTGTGGTGTTTCGGACTCCAGTGAACAGATAA
>CACGFJ010000029.1 GCA_902572225.1 uncultured Pelagibacteraceae bacterium
ATTTCCATACCAAATGTTCTTTTTTTTTATGAAAGTTCGCTATTTTTTCAAAATCTATTTCATTAGAAAATAAAATAAATTTTGAAGGTGATATCTCTAAAACTTGATTTAATAGAGTTACATCTGAAAGCTTGTTTATTTGATCTGTAATTATAATTTTCTTATCATCGTTTTTTTTGAAAAACTCATAAATACTATTTAGATCACTTGCATATAATAATGGGTCATTAATATTTGGTATTTCACCTCTTTCATTTATGTATGAAGGATTAATAATATTTTTTGCAACGACACCATTTATTATTTGTGATTTTATAAAATTTTCAAATCTCTCTTTTTTAGTTAATAAAATAATATTATTTTTTATTAAAACTGGATTTTTATAAGTTTTTACTCCAATTGAAGCATCTAAAGAATTTTGCTTTATATTTTTCCAATCATTTTTACCAACATTTCTTAAATTAACTTCTTTTGTTGTTGGAAAAAATTGAAATATATCTTTTATTTCTTTTTCAATTGATGCTTTTCCAATACCTCCAATTGGTATTGTTTCAATCCTAACAAAATTTTTATATTTTTCACTTGGTCCAGCATATTTGTATATTTTACCTGAGTTACATAACTCAACATTCATACCAGGCTGTAGAATTTCTGAATAATTATTTAAAGTTGTTTTATAGTTGGTCAATATTTCATCCATACAAATTTGAAAAGTTAATAGATAAGAAATGTTGTCGTTAGCAGGTAATACAAAATTTATAATATCAAATTTTTTTTCCTGAGCAATTCTCCTAAATAGATTTGTTATTGTTGGAATAGAGGTTGAGCCATCATAAGTATTTATTTTTGATAAATCTGGAAGGTATTGATTTAATATTTTATTTAAGTTTAAAATTGTATTTTCCATTTAACTAATTAAAGAAACATATCTTGCCACAATTGGCTTAATGTTGCTTTTTTTCTTAATTTCTATTTTGTCATCTTCATAATAAAAATAAACTCTAAAAAAGATATTGTCTTGTTCTATTAATATTCAGTTTTTTTTATTTTAATTTTATGCTAAAATAAACTTTCTTAGCAATTGCTATGCGCTCTTAATTAAAGCCTTTTACAGGTGAGCCTCTAAAATCATTAATTAATAACCCTCATAGATTAATTTCTATGACTAAATTTATGGAGGCCAAATGGCAACTTTAAAACAAATAAATGCGAATAGATTAAATTCGTTAAAATCAACAGGACCAAGTGAAAAAGGTAAATATTGGTCATCTAAAAATAGCATCAAACACGGATTAACCGCTAAAAATTTAATAGTAGGTGAAGATAAGGCTGAGTTTGAAAACTACAGAGATCAGATGCTAGATACTTTAAAACCCTCAGGAATTTTTGAAGAACAGGTAGTATTTAAAATCATAGATGTTGGTTTTAGATTAAGAAGGGTTTTTTCAATAGAATCTGGATTATTTAACCAAGAAATTCTTACTCACGAAATAGATGAATATAAAACTAAAATAGCAACTTCTTTTGAAGCAGATAGTGAGGATATATTAGTTTTAAAAGCGGAAAAATCTTCAAGAGTAAAGGGCCTTGCATTTGCAAGAGATTGTAATCACGGAAGTTCTTTACTTAAATTAAACACTATAGAGGACAAATTATTGAATAAATATTTTAAATTAATGGATATTTATAAAGACATGAAAGGGGGTGGCAATGGATTGGAGAAAAAATAGAAATCATTTTACAAACTATTGTCTTAGATGGCGAAATAGCAATCTTGGAAAAACGAAGCCAAATCATCGTTATTTTATGAGAGAAATTAAGAAGGAGGTAAATCAATATCTTGATATTCATGGAGAGGAAATCAAGAAAAATACCCCTGAAATTTATTACTCTATGAAAAATAGGAAGCTTCCAAAAAAATATCAAAAAAAGAGTGTAAAAGATTTACAACCAGTAAATGCTTTTTTACCTAATAATTCAAATAAGATTACAAAAAATAACTTAATTAAAATGCAAAAGAAAACAATCATTAGCGAGAGTAGATATATTCAATGGGTTAATCCATATGAACCAATAAATAAAAATAAAATTGGTTCATCTCAGGCCTGGAGGAGAGAAAAGAAACACGAATATTATTGATTTAAGCTAGTGTCTCAAATATTAAAGACATATGAAGTGGAATAGAAAATTTAATTATCCAACATCTACAAGAGCTCTTTATAATGGTAAACGTCTATATGATGTTAATGATGAAAAATTACCATCCGTCACAACAATACTTGCTGCCACAAAGCCACAAGAAGAAATAGATTCTTTAAATAGATGGCGTGAAAAAGTAGGCCACAAACAAGCAGATATAATTTCAAGAGAAGCAACTGAGCGTGGTTCTAGCATGCACGATTACATTGAAAAATTCTTGTTAGGAAAACTTAATCTTGATTTATTAGGAGATAACACAAGAGAAAGAATGATGGCAGATCAAATTATTGAGAATGGTTTGAGAAATAGACTTCAAGAAATATGGGGCTGCGAATCAACTTTATATTATCCTGGAAAATACGCTGGTGCTGCAGATTGTATTGGTGTTTATGAAAATTATCAAAGTCTTATTGATTTCAAACAATCGAATAAACCACGTAAACATGAATGGAATACTACGTATTATATGCAATTGGGTGCTTATTCGCTTGCTCATAACACTGTCTATGGAACCCATATCAATCAAGGAGTTATATTAGTTTGTACAAAAGACAATACTTTTCAAAGATTTGTAATTTACGGTGATGAGCTTAAAGAATATCAAAATAAATTTTTGGAAAGAGTAGAACAATATTATTCACAAAAAAAAATTTAAATTTTTTATTGACTTTAAAAATTACGTAATATATAGTTCAAATACTAAATAAATTAGTACTTGTTTAGATCTAGTGAAATTTAGTCCTTTCTTTTCATTCAATCTAAACAACCTAATTTATTTTAAACGAAGGTACTAGTTTAGATCCTGAGTTATTCTTTCTACTCGCTTTCTAAGCTCATATTTAAACTAGTCCTCGTTAACAAAAAAAGAGGAAAAGATGTTTGAATATTTAATAATTGGCGGTTTAGCTGTTGTAGTGATCTTTGCTTTTTTGATTTATCAAAAAATAGGCTCAAAAAACAAGGAAAATACTGATGAAATTGGTCTTAGCGATATCAAAGAGAGACTAGGAAATATTGAAAATGCCCAACAAGCCATCGAGAAATTAAACGAAAAAATCATAGATTTTGAAAATATTTTCAACAATAAGACTAAAAGAGGAAAGCTTGGAGAGGAGTATTTAGAAGAAATTGTCAAAGATACATTGGTTGCAAAACATTATTCATTTCAACACACCTTATCAAATAATAAACGAGTAGATTGTTTATTAACTTTCGGTACAACAAATGAAAATATTTGTATCGACTCAAAGTTTGTTTGGGATAATTATGAAAAATATTTTAAAGAAACTGATGAGGATAAAAAAACTCAATATCTTAAAGAATTTGAAAAAGATTTAAATAATCATATTAAAGCAATATCAGAAAAATACATTGTTACAGGAGAAACTGCTCAATTAGCAATTATGTTTATAGGCTCTGAAGGTGTTTTTAGAGCTATTGAGGATATATCTCAGGATTTTATTAAGGAAGCACGTAAGAAAAATGTGATCATTGCTTCACCAAATACATTATGGGCTTTCTTGAGAACTTACAAATTACTCATTCAAAACAGAGAAATGTATGAGCAAACTCATGTTATCCAAAAAGAAGTTTCAGACTTATCAAAAATTATTGATGCTTTTGAAAAAGGTTTTAAAGATTTAGAAAATAGACATAATAAAAATTCTGAAACAATCCAGGATTTAAAAACTTCGGTAAGTAAAATTACAAATACTTCACAGAAAATACAAAACCTAGACTTAGAAAATAAAAAAACAGGAGAACAGAAATAATGAATTATGTAATATGGGATGTAGAGACAGATAGTGCTGATACTAATTATGCAACTATAATTGAAATTGGTGCATTGCTTTTAGATGAAAATTTCAGAGAAAAAGAGAGGTTTAGTGCACGATGTAGAATCCCTCAAGATCGTGTTCCTTCCGCAACAGCTTTATGTGTTAACCGTTCAAGTATTGATTTACTTACAAAACAAAATCTTAGTCATTATCAGATGCTTAATCAAATTGAAGCTAAATTCAAAGAATGGTCTCCTGCCTGTTTCCTAGGCTACAGTTCAATTAATTTTGACGATGAAGTGATAAGGAAAGAATTTTTTAAAACTTTAAGAGAACCTTACATTACAAATACAAAAGGAAATGTTAGACATGATGCTTTAAATATTGTTAGAGCTGCTTTTGCAGTTAATCCAGATGTTTTAAATACTGAATTAAATCAGAAAGGAAATATTTCAATGAAGTTAGAGTCTCTTGGAAGAATGAATGGATACGATACAGAAGCAGCACACTCAGCTTTATTTGACAGTGAACTTTGTGGGAAAATACTTTCAGAGATAAAAAAAAAGCAAACTAATCTTTGGGACGATTATTTAAGAACGAGTAGTAAACAATCTGTTGAAGAAATAATCAAAAATGAAACAATTTTAACAATTAACGAATACTTTTATTCACGAAGTCGTCTTTACCTAGTCGCACCTCTTCATCCAAGCAACTGTATACATCCAGTTTATAAATGGGGCCAGGCCGTTGATATTAGGATAGATGTGGAACCATTATTTAAACTTTCTTATCAAGAACTTAAGAAAGAAATGCTAAAGACGCCAAAATTTTTGCGGACGATCCGGTCTAACAAAGCGCCGATTATAATTGATGCAAGTTATGGAATGAAAGTTGAACCATATAGTGCAATTGGTCCTGAATTGTTAAGGAAGAGAGCTGAGATGGTCAAATCAAATGCTAAGTTTGCTCAAGATGTATGTAATATTTTAAAAGAAAATGCAGAGGAAAAAATGCAAACATCATCACAAGAAGACATAGAACCTGAAGAGAGTATCTACAGCAAGTTTGCAACAGATAAAGATAAATTTTTATTTCCAAAATTTCATGCAGCAGATTGGAAAGAAAAATTCTCAATGTTAGAGAAATTTGAAGATCAAAGAATGAAATATTTTGGTGAAAAATTAATATTTAATGAAGCCCCAGAAATTCTTCCTGAGACCACTCAAAAAAAAATAAAAAAACAAATTAAAGATAGATTATTTTCTATGAATAAAGAGAAATGGCTTACACTTCCTGCAGCAGAAAATGAAATTGATAACTTGAGAGAAAATAAGCAACTATTTTCATTCAAATCAGAAGAAGAAAAATTAAATTTTTTAGAAGATATAGATAAATACTATAAATTTTTAAGAGACAAATATGAGAGCGCTTAAATATGATTAAAAAAATTTTTAAATTATTCAAAAAGAAAACAAAATTTAAAAAAAAGATTGAGAAAGGTAATAAGGCAGAAGTAATCAATTTTATTAATAAGTCAAAAAAAAATAACAAAATTCAAACAAATGCCGATGAAGCAAGGAAAATGGATAATCTTGCTAAAGAATTAGTAGAAAACTACTTGAGAGCATCTAGAAAAAGCTTTTTAGATATGGGATATTGTTTTTACTTATTTTTATTTAGGGTTTTGCAAAGAATGATTTTTCAATTTAGTTACCCAGTTTACAGACATTATCTAAAAGCAACATGTAAAGAAATTTTAAACAACCATAAAGAATGGCTTCATGAGTTCAAAGAATGGGATAAGGCACCTACGGAAGGCAATCTAATTGGAGAGAAAAAAAAGGATAGTGACAACGATACTTTACACTAAAATATGAAAAAAAATAAAGATCCATATCCTATTACAGATGTATATCATGTAACTGATACATTGGTAGATGGTGCAACAGTAGTTGTAACTGATCTTTGCGATAATCTTTCAAATAATATTGATACAGATACTGAGAATATTTTAAGTGATACAAAAAAAATAAATTCAAAAAAATTTAATTCCATTTCAGTTTCAAATGGAGCAGATGGTGCATATCCTGTTTGGTTAGGAGTTGATAAAAATAATAAAGTTAGAAAAATATTTGCCGAAACATCTGGTGGAAGTTTTGCATGGGGTGAAAAACACAAAACCCTTGTGTCTTGGAGTTGGAACAAAGAAGACATGAATGATCAATTTTTCACCAAAGGAAAGATTGATAAAAAAGTTAAAAGAGAAAAACTTTTTGATATGAAAGTAACCTCGGGTGCAATAGCAGTTGCTGATCACGGTGGAAATTTTAGATTTGAACATCATGAAATTTTAAATGAATCTTTAGATGATAAATATTTTAAAAAAGAAAACATTTTTCAAAATAATTATCCAATTGGATTATTTAAATTTAAATATGGTGCTGAAGCTAAATCAGAACCTTCATCATTTGCAACTTCCTCTATGCATGATGATAAGGTTGTTCATTTAAATGAATACAGAAATAGAACTTATGTTGAGTTTCTAAGCAACTTATTAGATGATACTTGTTACCCTACTAAATATATTTTTGAAGAATACTTAGAAGAAACATTGGGATATAGAGATATTGTCGAATTAAAAGTTAATGATAAAAAAATTTCAGCAAATTATTTATCTGATAGGCTTCCAAAGGCATTAAAAATTTTAAGAAAACAAACAAAAATATTATTTAAAGACAATTTTAAAGAAGTTTACGAAATAAGAAAAAATCAATTTGAAAATCTAATATTTACAATAATAAGAGACATAGAACCTCAAGAACTAGACTTACCAAGTTTCGGAAAGAAAAAGACAAAAAAAAATAAAAAAAAGGTTGAGAATAAACTAACTGTCGAAACAGGTGGTCTACCTTACATTCAAGAAACTTTTTACAATGGTTTTAAATTTAAAGAAGAACCAACTCTAGAACACTCAGTTACAATTCCAATTAAAAATGGAAACTACCCCTGCTATGTACATTCGTATCCCGATAAAAGTGATGATGAATATGATTTAAATTATGTAAAAATAGTAGTCGAGGGGATTGAAGGCTGTTATTTAAGCCGAGATCAAAAAGGAAAATTAGTTTTTAATAAAAGACAAAAAGAGAGCTCCTTCATTAAAGAACATATAAAAAATAAATCTAAAACTATTTCATTAGATCAAATTGTACTTAGAAATTCAGAAAATTTAGACGAATTAAGCAGGATTAATTTTGTAGAAGAATTAGAATTGCATGGATTAAAAAATATTAAAAATTGGAACGGTCTATCTAAGTTAAAAAATCTAAGAACATTGAAATTAGTTTCATGTGAAATTCAAAGTGACCAAAGTGAAAATTTTTTTAAAAATCTTTACTCTTTAAAAAATTTAATAAAATTTTCAATTGATGATAGCTGTTCTTTATCATTACCTAAAAAGAAATTATCTAATAATTTATATTTTAGGAAACTAAAATTATTTGAAATTGATTTCAGAAAAGACTGGAAAAAAAACACCAGTGAAACTAAACCAGACCATCAAGGTTATGGTAATGAAAATTTATATTTCTTAAATTTTTATCTCTTAAATATTTCCAATTTTCCAAATTTTGAAAAATTTAAAAGTTTAGAAAGAATAAACCTTTATAATATTTTTGATGAAGACGAACCAAATGGTAATTTATTTGGTTATAGATATGGATTAAGTACATTTGAAAAAATTGGTAAACTTATTAAGAATTCAAAAAATTTAAAAGAAGTTTGGCTAAACGGTTTCAAATTTCAAGGTGATATTAGCTTATATTCAAACAGCGTATCCAGGTGTTTAAATGCATTAAATACAAAAAAAAATATATTAATTAATGGAAAAAAAATACAAGAAAATAAAATTAATTTTAAAGATGTAAATTCAATAGAACTCATCAGTAAAATCGAGGAGTATCATAATTCTAAGATAATTTCTTTTGAAAAAGATAAACTTACTCTTAGTTATTTTTCAATTTTATCGGATCAGAATAAAGATTTCCAAAAAAAAATATTTAAACAAAAGCCTGAGGAAATAATAATAAATCCAACCTATCAATTTGTTAGAAGTGAAATGATGTATGGAGATACATTTAAACCATTTAATAAACACGTTTCTCAAAACAAAAATTTAAAAAGGCTATTTTTTAAATTTGATAACAAAATTGTCGATGATGATTGGGGAGATCTTGCTGGGTCTTGGTCTGAATGGGAGTGTAGAAGTTTTTGTCAGTATATAAATGATCTCCTAATACTAAATAAAAATTTAAAAATTTTCATAGATATTCCTAATCTTAATGAGGAATTAAAAGATCTTGAAAATATCTCAAAATATATTTTGTTGTTTGAGTATTCTATAATTTTAAGTGAGAAAAAAGAGACACGTAACAGATTAATATTTAAGCAATTACTTAATAAAGAAGTTAAGCAAATAATTGATAAATACTTATTAGAAGTAGTGGATACTTTAGTTGTAATTGAGGATAATTACGGATGGAACGACTCTACCAGCGTAAGAAATATTGAATTTTTAGATAGGTTTCAGTTTGAAGACGCTAGCCCATTTAAAATTAACATAAATACTAAGTCAATTAATCTTAGTTATGATGGAGAAAAGCCGTATGAAAAAGAAAGTAGATTTTTACAAGAAATGTTTGAGGATGATTTCTGGACTTATTCAGATGCAAAATTTTATCACTTTCTAAATGATAAAATCGAGGGGAATAGCTATGATAAACCAATAATTTTAGTTAAACAAAAATATCTAGATCAATTAAAAACAACAATTTTTAAAAACATTAAACACTACTTTTATTTTGCAAAAGCCGACTATCGCTTTGATGATTATGACAACGTTCTTTACAAAAAATTTTGGAAAGAAAAAGAAATATTCACACTACCTCAATCTATAAATTTTAAAAATTTGAAAACATTAAATATTATAGGTGGAAGAGATGTAAATTTAAAAAAACTATCTCAAGAAATAGATTTTACAAAGATTAAACAAATAATCTTAGAATCCTGTGTGGGGTCGGTTAGAGACTTTCCATATTGCCCCAATTTAAAGACTCTAATTATTACTGATAGATATTGTGCAAAAGCTAAAAATTATTCTAATTTTAAAAATTTACCTTCTTTAGAACATTTAGAATTCAAAAGCCTATTCAATTATAATGATGATAGATCAGAATGGTGTACCACGGAGTTTGATTTTACAGATATTTACAAATTATCGAAATTGAAATTCTTAAAATTAAACCAGTTAAATCCAGAATATTTACCACCCTTAAAAACTCTAAAAAATCTAGAAGATCTAAATTTATCTTTTAAAATCATCACTGGTGACATGGGATCCTATGACGGAATAATTAATGACAATATAAGAGATAAAGATTTTGATTTTTTAAAAAATTTAAATAATTTAAAATCAATAAGCATTGAATTACCTTTAGATCATTCGAGTGTAAAAGGTGAGCAATTAATTTCCTATATTAATTCAAATATTGAAGTTTTGGACTTAGAAGCTCAATACGATGATGCTGAAATACAACTAGCCTATCAAACTATAAATAAAATTATTAAAAGATTTAAAAATCTTAAAAAAATAAAATTAAGACTTAGCAGAAATAATAACTTCGAGTCTAATGATAAAGAAAAAATAATATATTTTAGAAAAACAGGAGAAAGATGGAAAGAAGGAAATAGCCCA
>CACGFJ010000030.1 GCA_902572225.1 uncultured Pelagibacteraceae bacterium
CTTGAACTTCTGAATGAAGACTTAGTAATATTTTAAATTTTCCTAGTGACTTTATTTCTTTGATAGGTTGTATTAAGGAAGGATTGATCTCAATTTGATCTACCTCTTTCAAAATTTTTGAAATTTCAGTAGGTTTTACTGATCCATATAATTCTCTATTTTCAGTACTTAGTTTTTCAACAGTATACTCTTTATTCTTAACTTTCTCTTCTATTACTTTAGCCTCATTTTTTCTATCTAGGTCTTTTTTGTTTAAATCATTTTTAATTTTCTCAACTTCTTTTATATTTTCTTTTGATGCAAAAAGTGCTTTTCTTTTGGCAATTAAGTAGTTTCTTGCATAACCTCTTTTCACATCTATTATTTCTCCAATAGACCCAACTTTTCGGACATTTTCCAATAAAATTACTTTCATAAATTATATTAAAGCTAAATTTCGCGCTCTTTTAATTGATAAAGATAAATCTCTTTGTTTTTTTTGGCTTACGGATGTTATTCTTGAAGGAAGTATTTTACCATTTTCAGAAATATACCTTTTTAAAAGTTTTATATTTTTATAGTCAATTATCGGTGCTCCTTTCCCAGACAAAGGACACTTTTTTTTAAATTTATATTTTTGATTTTGAAATACGCTTAACTTTGAAAAATTATTTTGTGTATTTTTCTTTTTTATTATCCTTTTTTTCATTAATTAATCTACTTTTTATTATCGTCGTTTTTCTTAAAATAATCTGTATCTAAATCAAGTTTCTTAACCTTCACAGTTAGGTACCTTAATAAATTTTTGTCGATTTTTTCATTTTTTTCTAATTCTGTAATAGTTTTGCCTTTACCTTTAATTTTGAAATGTAAATAATTGCCCTTTTTATTTTTTTTTATAAGATATGATAATTGCATTAACCCCCAACTTTCAAATTTAACAATATTTCCTTGATTGCTCTCAATTATTTTTGTGTATTTTTCTTCAATTTGTTTGATTTGACTTGGTGAAATATCCTGTCTCGCAATAAGTGTATGTTCGTAAAAGTTCATAATTATTCTTTTGAAAATCTGAGGATATACTATTATAAATTTTTAAATACAATACAAAAAAACACTAATTTTTATAAACATTCTTATGTTTTCTGTAATATTTCCTGGACAAGGATCACAAATTGTTGGAATGGCTAAAGAGTTTTACAACAATTTTGAATATGTAAGAGAATATTTTTTGTTTGCTGACGATTTGTTAAGAAAAAAAATAAGCAATATAATACTCGATGGACCTAAGGACGATTTAGACCTTACAGAAAATACTCAACCTGCAATTTTTTTAGTAAGTTACTCTATATACAAAGTTATAGAAAAAGAGACAAATTTTAAAATAAAAGATGCTAAATTTTATGCAGGCCATTCTTTAGGAGAGTATTCGGCATTATGTTGCGCAGAGTCTTTAAATTTTGAACAAACAATTAGATTACTAAAAAGTAGAGGGGAAGCAATGCAAAATGCTGTGCCTAAAGGCGAGGGTGGAATGATGGCTGTTTTAGGTACTGAGATTGAGAAGATTAGCAAAATTTTAAATGATTATAAAGAATATGAATGTTATATTGCTAACGACAATTCAGTAGGTCAGGTCGTAATAAGTGGTGCTACTAAATCGTTGGAAGTATTTGGAAATAGATTAAAAGAAAAAAAAATTAAATTTGTTAATCTTCCTGTAAGCGCTCCTTTTCACTGCCCTCTTATGAAAAATGCCACAAATGAAATGCAAAATAAAATACAAGATGCAAATTTTAACGATCCAATAATTGATATAATTTCAAATGTTACAGCTAGTCCACAAAATAAATCTCAAGAAATCAAAAAATTACTTACTGACCAAATAGAAAAACCAGTCAGGTGGAGGGAAAGTGTAATTAATATGATTAACTTAGGTGTTGATAGTTTCATTGAAATTGGACCAGGAAAGGTATTGTCCGGATTAATAAAAAGAATTGATAGAAATGTAAAATTAAATCAGGTAAATAATTTAACGGATATAAAAAGTATAATAAATGAATGATCTTAAACATTTAAATATAATTTTAACAGGAGCAACAGGAGGCATAGGCAGTTCTATATTAGAGAAATTATATAATCATGGGGCAAAAATTATTGCAACTGGAACCAATCAAGAAAAATTAGATAAGATTAATAATAAATACGAAAATGTAAAAGTAAAAAAATTTGATATTTCAGATCATTCTTCATTAGAAAATTTTATAAATGAATGCAATGATGATTTTCAAAATAAAATAGATATATTAATTAACAATGCTGGAATTACAAAAGATAATCTATCAATAAGAATGAGTGGAGATGAATGGAATAAAGTTATAAATATAAATTTAACATCTACATTTTTATTATGTAAAAATACTATAAAAAAAATGCTTAAAAATAAAAATGGAAAAATAATAAATATAACATCAGTTGTAGGTCATACTGGAAATATAGGGCAAGCTAATTATGCTGCATCAAAAGCAGGTCTTATTGGAATGTCAAAAAGTCTTGCATTGGAGTATGGTAAAAAAAATATCAAAATTAATTGTGTATCCCCAGGTTTTATCAAATCTGAAATGACTGATAAAATCAACGATAATTTTAAAGAACAACTAAAAAATAAAATATCCTTAGAAAGATTTGGAGATCCAATTGATGTTGCAAACGCTGTCTTCTTTCTATCTTCTGGTTTATCAGATTATATAACAGGAGAAACAATACATGTTAATGGTGGCATGTATTTTAGTTGACAAACTAGTATAAATATCTATTAACGAATTTAAAGGATAAGAAAATATGTCAGAAGATATTTCAAATAAAGTAAAAAAAATAGTAGCAGATCATTTAGGAATCGATGAAGCAAAAGTAACAGAAGAGTCTAGCTTTATTGATGATTTAGGGGCAGACAGTTTAGACACCGTAGAGTTAGTAATGGCTTTTGAGGAAGAGTTCGGTTCAGAAATATCCGATAGCGATGCCGAAAAAATACTAACGGTTGGGGATGCTGTGAAATTTATCGAAAATAAATCAAATTAATTTCTCAGTAAAATGTCCAGCTTTAAAAAAGGTGGAATGTTTGTACTCTCATCACCTTCAGGTGCTGGGAAAACAACTCTTGTAAGAAAAATTTCAAAAAATAAAAATTTTAAAATTTCAATATCTCACACAACAAGATTGCCTAGACCAAATGAAAAAAATGGAAAGGACTATTTCTTTATATCAAAAGGTCAATTTAAAAAGCTAATAAAAAAAGGTGAATTTTTAGAACACGCTAAGGTTTTTAATAATTATTATGGGTCATCAAAAAATTTAGTAATAAATAAACTTAGACTAGGGAATAATGTTGTATTTGATATTGATTGGCAAGGAACTAGACAGATTAGAAATAAAAAACTCAATTATAAATTAACTACTTTCTTTATATTGCCTCCATCAAAAAATGAACTTTTAAAAAGACTTATTAAAAGAGAAAAAAAAAATATGAAAACAGTAACAAAAAGAATGAAAGAATTTAAAAAAGACTTATCAAAATGGAGAGAGTATGATCATGTTGTTATTAATGATGATTTAAATACTTGTTATAAAAATATCATGAATATAATAAAAAAAAATTATAAAGCTCAAATAAATAGTAAGCTAATTAACAATCATGTAAAAAAATTGTTAAAATAAACTTTCATAAAATTTGCAAATCTCAATATATTTATTTTTTGAAAGGTTTTGAGGTCTTAAATTTAAATCAATATCTAATTGTTTTGCTACTCCTTCAAAATCCTTAAAAAGTTGTTTCATTGGTTTTTTTATCATTTTACGTCTTTGATTAAAAAAAATATTTGTAATATGTTCTAGGTCTTTAGCTTTCCTTATATTTTCATATCTTGATTTAGGAGTAAGCGTAATCAATGAGCTCCATACCTTTGGTTTTGGATAAAAAAAATTAGGATCAATATCAATTTCTTTTTGTTTATCCATCTTCCAAGAAGTTAAAATTGATAATCTTCCATAGTTTTTTGAATTTTCTTTAGCTATAATTCTATCAGCAACTTCTTTTTGAAAAATAAATATAAATTTTTTAAATTTATTTTTTAAATTTTCAACTTTAATAAATGATGTTAAAATTTTAGTTGAGATATTATAAGGTAAATTTCCAAATACTTTTATTGGTTTGCTAAATGAAAAATTGTCATAACAATCTAAGATATCTTTATTTATTATCTCCAATTTTTTTCCAAATTTTTCTTTCAAAGAAATAGACAAATTTTTGTCTTTTTCCACAGCAATTAACAATTTAGGATTTTTCTCTATTATTTTTTTTGTAAGATTTCCAGTTCCAGGCCCAATTTCCAAAATTATATCATCTTTTGATATATCACCACATTTAATTATATCAGAAAGTATTTTTTCATTATTTAAAAAATTCTGTCCTAAACTTTTTTTTGGCATTTATTATTTTAATTTTTTTATAAACTTCATAGCGTAAATGAGAGAAGATGGGTCAGATTTATTTTTTCCAGACATTTCAATGTTTGGTCCATGATCTGGAGAAATTCTAAGAAATGGAAGACCTAAAGTTAAATTGATCGCATTAAATTTGAACAAAGTCTTAAGTGGTGATAGCACTTGATCATGATACATCCCTATTACAGAATCATATTTAATTATATTTTTTTTTAAAAAAAAGGTATCGGCTGGATATGGACCATCTACTTTAATACCTTTTTTTTTTAAACTATTTATAGATGGTTTAATTATTTTTTCCTCTTCACTAAATTTGTCGATAGTTTCGCAGTGTGGATTTAAACCTAATACAGCAAATTTAGCTTTTTTACCTAAGTATTTTTTGTAAAATTTATCAATTATCAAAATATTATTAATTATTTTTTTTTTTGTTATTTTTTTTGAAACATATTTAATTGGTATATGTGTGGTTAAAGGTGAAACAGATAAATTTTCATTATAAATTAACATTACTTCATTTTTTGAATTAGTTTTTTTTGATAAATATTCCGTAATTCCTAAATATTTTTTATTTAAAAAAGATTTTTTAGATATTGGACCATTAATCATTATTATTTTATCCTTACTCTTGTTTAATATATCAATGCAAGTTTTAAATGAATTTTCTATATATTTATTTGATTTAATTGAAATTTTATCAAATACTTTATTATGCTTAAGTTCAATATCGATTATATTTACAAAGTCTTTAATAGCTTCATCATGATAATTTATTTTATTTATTTTAAAAGAGTGTTTAAGTTTATTTAGTTGTTTCTTTAATAATTTTAAATTACCAATCAAGATAATTTTTTGCCTATGCTTTTGATTTTTTTTAAAATATTTTCCCAATATCTCGGAAAATGTCCCATATGGCTCTCCAAGAACTATTAAAATTTTACTGATACTCATTAATTGAAGTATTTTGCTTTAATTTTTTATAATATAAAATCGAATACTGGTTGAGTTGTCTTCTTGTCTCGTATTGAACCAATTCTTTTAATTCTTTTTCAATATCTATTACTTCTTTGAAGTCTCTAATATCATTTATTTTAATCAAAAGATATCCATTAGGATATTTTAAAGGCTTTGTTAATTGATCTCTTTGCATTTTTCTTAATATTTTACTTAATTCATCTGATAACAATGTTTCTTTTACCCATCCTATTTCTCCTCCATTATTAGAACTATTAGAAATACTGAATGTATATGTTGCATTTTTAAAACCTTTAGCATTTATGTACTCTTTAATTTTTTTGTATTTCATATCTAAAGTTTCATTTGCTTCAACCTCAAATAATAATTCTGATAAATTATATTCATATTTTTTTATATTTGAGATTTTTTTAATCAGTTCACTTCTAAGATTTTTTTCATTTACTTTTAAAAGACTTGAAAATTTTTTAAATATTAATTCATTCCACAAGGACTCATATTTAAGTTTTTCTAAAATTAAATTATAATCTAAATTGTTTTCAATTAACATATTTCTAAGCTCACCTTCATTACTGACATTACTATAATTCATTAATTTTGATTTCATATCAGTCATTAAATCATCGTTGGGTAAATTCTTAAATATTCTATTCAATTCTTTTTTTTTAATGATCTCTCGTATTAAAGAGTTTTTTGACAATTCTAATATTTCTTTATCTGATAATTCTTTTAAATTTGGCCTTAAAAATATTAAATAATCTCTTTCGTTATATATGTCATAATTTGTTATTATTTCATCATCAATTTTATATTTAATTTTAAATTCTGCATAAGAAAAGTTAATTGATTTTAATAAAAACAATATGCATATTATTAAATTCAATTTTTTCATAAAGTTTATTTATTTATAACATTGCCAATGTCGGAAACTCCAAGTTCTGTAAATGGTATAATTTTTATCAAAAAAGATAAGCTTTTACTTGGTTCTAAATTACCGTCACTGTAAAAAGATTTATTATAATTTAAACTTAAAGATAGACAGTCATTTTTGTATTCATAAATTAAATCATAATATTGTGTAAAATCATCTACTAAATCTTTTGAAATATCAAAGCTTATTTTATGCTCTTTATTAATTAAAAAGTCACTTTTATTTCTTACTGTTTCCTTATTACCCAAATCATTATCTTCTGCATAATAATAAATATTTGTAAAAAAGTTGTTTACACTTAAATCTAAATTTAACCCCTCTAAGTTTGAGTACTTAAGATCTTTATCATAAGAGAAAAAATATCCTAAATCTAAATAATTATTGAGATTGTAATTTAAATTACCAAATACGTCTGATCTTTTATTATTTAATTTTGTTTTTTCTGGTAAATAAATATTCTCATCTAATCTTAAAACATTTGCTACATTGAAATTTATTAAGTTTTTATTATTCTTATCTTGTTTTCTAAATTCTAAACCTAAACTTAGAGACTCTCCACCTTCAACCTCATACGTTGTCCCTATTCTATTTAAATTGAAAACACTATCATAATTTAAAAGAATATCTTTTGATGAAATGTCATTATTTCCATTAGGACTATATCGAAATGATGCAATTGGTTTTAAATAATTAGTATATAACTCTGTTTCTTTTTTCATTGGAAAACTTGTATCGATTTTTAATTTTCCATATAAATTATGCGATCCATTCTCTTCAAAATTTGCAGAATTATTAGAATAACTATTTGAATTTTTAAATAATAATTCATAATTAGCAACTATACCTGTTTTATTTACATAATCATTTGAACTAAAAAGAAAATCGTTTGTAATTACCGACTCTATAATATTAGTGTCATAATTTTTATTATATCCATATGAATTGAAATTAAATGAGCCATTATAATTTTTTGGTATTTCAATATTTTTAGTAAAATTGAAATCTGGAAATATAAATTGATACCTATCATGATAGTTTCTGGATAGATCTTCAAAAATTTTAAAGGACGTGCTCAACTTTGAGTCTGAGAAATTCCAATTCGTATCAAAATTTGATAACAAAACGCTATCATTTGTTATTAATGAAGATGTTTTTGATAGATCGTGAGTTTTTAAATAGTTATCTCCCTTTACATCTTGAATATTTAGCTCAAAATCAATTTTATTATTAATATTTCCTAGTTGATTATAAAAAAAATGTGAATTTGTTCCTTCATCTCCGACCAGGAAACTAAAGTCGCTAATAATTTTTGAATTTTCTAAAGCCTGTCTATATTCATTTTGCAGTAAAAAGCTTTTATCTGCATAATATCTAGGACTTAAAGTAATATCTTTATCGATTGCTAATATTTTATAATAAGGAAAGTTAATTGATGTACCCAAACTATCTGATGTAGAATAAGATGGCGTTAAAAAGCCAGACTTTCTTTTGACTGTTGGGTCTGGATGATTGAAATATGGTAAATAAAATACTCTATAATCAAATAATTTTAACCAAGAGTCTTTATATTCAAATATTTTTTTTGTTTTATCATGATTAAATTCGTTGGCATTTATCTCCCATCCTCTACATCTTTTATTTTCAGTGTTACATGTACTAAATACTGCTTTGTATACTTTTAAATTTTCATCATTAGAATATATACCCCTACCTTTTAATATTGGGTCGTTATTTTTGTTTCCAAAAAAAGAGTCTTCAAATTCTATTTTAACTTCTTTTCCTATGATCTCATTAGTTTTTAGATTAATTGCTAAATCATCAAATATATACTTATTATCATTAGAGTCTAAAATATATGATTTTTTTGACTTTACTATTTCTTTTGCCAAATCAAAGCTGAAACCATCTTTTAAACTATAATAATTATTCTCATTATCTTCCATATTTACATTTTCATCTGAGTAAATATTTTGATTTTTTTGATCATAATTAATTGATACAGTTTGTATTTTGTAAATATTTTTAATTATAATTAATGTATCGCCTAAACTATTAATTAAATCTAGATTTCTGTCGTATCTTACTTCGTTACTTTTGATAGATATTCTATTTTCTTTATCAATTAATAATACGTTCCCTTTAAAAATAAGTAAATTTTTTTTTTTATTGTATTCAACCTCATCAGACTCAACAAGAATATTATTTGATGGAATATCAGTTTTTGAATTAAAAGCTATTATTTTATTTTCATCAATAATTTTTATATCCGAAGCTTCAAAGTCTATTTCTTGGGAATGAGAAATTATCGGTAAAAAAATTACTAAATAAAAAATAACTAAAATTTTATTAATTTTCATTTACTTTTAGCATCCCAATATTACAAATTAAAAAAAGTATTAAGAGTGGTACCCAAACGGATAAATGTATAGGTAGTACACCTTTATTTCCTAATAAACTTGAAAAATAATTCAAGTAGTAAACTAACACAGAAATAAAAATTCCAAACATAATTGTAAAAAATTTTGATTTGATTAATTTTAATTTATTAATAATTAAAAAACCTAACACAGTCATCAATAAGTAAAAAATTGGCATACTATATATTTTATTAAGATGAATTTTTATATCTAAATTTGAATATCCAATTTTCAAATAACTACTGGAAAGTTTGTGTAACTCATAGATATTTAAGGAATTTAGATTTGAAAACAAATTAGAAATGATCTCGCCGTTAAAAGACGAATTATATACGTAACTTTTATAATTTTTTTTGTTACCATTATCTTCTAGTATTGAAACTCCGCTTAATTGCCAATTTTTTGAGTTAATATTTGCTGATTGAGCTCTTATAGTACTCTCGTTATTAAAATACCTGTCAGCTTTAGTAATTGTAATTGATTTAAGTTTGTCATTATCAAATTTTTCTGCGTGTATTATGTACAAGTTTTCGTCTATTTCTTCTTTAATCCACAAACCGTTATCATTCACCACTGCTAAGTATTCATTAGAATTGGAGAAACTGCTTTTTATGTCTAAGTATTTACTTTTTAATTCTGAAGATATTGAATAGAAAAATAGCAATATCAAGATACCGAGTGATATTGATAAAATTGATATTAAACAAATAATCTTTAGATTGCTAATACCATTAGAATTGAGAATACCTAACTCATTTTTTTCAGTTAAATTTAAGTAGAAATATTTTACACTTATGAGAAAAATAAAGGGAAATAATTCAAACATTATGGATGGAGTATTTAAAAGTGATAAATATATAGTG
>CACGFJ010000031.1 GCA_902572225.1 uncultured Pelagibacteraceae bacterium
AATAAATCTGAAACAGAATTTTCGTATAATGAAATAGAGGATAATAAAAAAACCTTTATAAACATTAATGAAAATATATCCGTTGATAAATTAAAACAGGTTATTTTATATCGTGTTCAGGAAATAATGGATTTAACCTTTAAAGCAACTAAAAATTTTTCCCACAATCTTAAAGACACTGAACTTTTTTTAATAGGAGAAGGATCTATTCTTTTTAACAATAATTCTTTTCATTTAAGTGATAATTTTAATTTTAGATCTATTAATTTTTACTCAGAAACAGATATGGAAATTTGTAATGCAGGCTTAATTTATCATATTAATAACTATGAAGTTCCAAACAAAATCAAGAAAAAACAGGGATTATTTGAAAAGTTCTTTAATTTTTTTAGTAAATAATTGTATTTTGTTGAAACATTTCTTGAATACTGCATTAGTTTTAAATTTTGTATAATTTCTTTGTGTCGATTTTAACTCAAAAAACTTTAAAAAAATCTATTACTCTATCAGGTGTAGGTATACATACTGGTGTAAAAAGTAACTTAAAGATTTATCCAGCTCTTCCAAATACTGGTATTAATTTCATTAGAACTGATTTAAAAAAAAATAATATCATTCGCGCAAATTATAAAAATGTGAGTAATACAACTTTATGTACTACTATATCTAACGAGTATGGAAACAAAGTTTCAACAATAGAACATTTAATGGGTGCATTTTATGGTGCAGGAATTGACAATGCAAGAGTTGAAGTAGACTCTGAGGAAATTCCTATCATGGATGGTTCTGCTAAATGTTTTGTTGATAGAATTAAAGAAGTTGAAATAGAAACTAGTGATCAGCCAATAAAAATTCTCAAGATAAAAAAAAAAATAACAGTTCAAGAAAACGAAAAATTTATTTCAATCACCAAGTCTAACATCTCAAGTGATATAGAATTTGAAATTAAATATAAAAATAAATTTATTAACGTACAAAAAAACAAAATAAATCTTTTCGAAGACAATTTAGAAAATATATTTAACTCAAGAACTTTTTGTTTGTATGAAGATATAGAAAAACTAAAAAAATTAAACCTAGGAAAAGGTGGAAGTTTAGATAACGCAATTGTTATAAAAGATAATAAAGTTATAAATCAAGGTGGATTAAGAAATGATTTAGAACTAGTAAATCACAAAATTTTAGATTGTATGGGTGATTTATTCTTATCAGGTTATAAAATAATTGGTTCTGTATTCTGTTCTCAAGGAGGACATAATCTAACAAATAAACTATTAAGAGAGATATTTAGTCATCAATCAAATTACTCACTGATTGAGATTAAGGGAAAAGAACTGCCTCACATATTCGCCAATTACCAAAATTTTAAATCTACAGCATAAAAGTTAGAATTTTTTTATTTATCTGCTAAAAGTGCCTGATGAGAATAATTTCTAACTTTATATTTATTTTTATTATTTTCTTTTTAGTTTCATGTACTAAAAAAAGTGATGATATTACTGTTCTTAAAGAAACAAACTTAGAAACTCAAATGATAGAGTTATATAATCAAGGGATGTTGGAATTTAATAGAGGTGATGTAATTTTTGCATCAAAAAAATTTAATGAAGCCGAACTATTATATCCACAATCAGTTTGGGCTCCAAGAGCTGCTTTGATGTCAGCGTATGGTTTTTTTAGTAAAGGCTATTATAATGATGCGATTAATGATTTGGAACGTTTTATATTAAAATATAAAAATCATCCCCAACTAGATTATGCATATTATTTATTGGCTTTATGTCATTATGATCAAATAATTGATGAAAAAAAAGATTTGAATGAAATTTTAAAAGCAAAAAAATATTTCGAATTTGTAATTAATAATTATCCAGAAACTGAATATGCATTTGACTCGAGTTATAAATTGGAACTAATTATTGAAATTATGGCTTCAAAAGAAATATATCTGGCTAGGTATTATGTTGATAGAGAGAAATGGATACCAGCAATAAATAGATTCAAAAAAGTTGTAAATGATTATGATACTACAATATATGTTGAGGAAGCTTTACACAGGCTTGTAGAATTACACTATAAAATTGGTCTTGTTAATGAAGCTGAAAAATATGCTCTTTTGTTAGGTTATAATTATCAGTCTAGTCAGTGGTACGAAGCATCATATAAAGTATTCAATAGAGATTATAAGAAAAGAACCTTAAAAGATAAAAGAAAAAGTGAAAATCTAGTAAAAAAGTTTAAAAAAATCTTCAAGTAGTTTTTAATTTAATGGACAAAGAACAAATTAAAAAAAATTATTTAATTAAAGTAAAAGAATATAAAGATCATAACAAATCATATTATGATGAAAGCAATCCGAAAATACCAGATTCACAATATGATAAATTAAAAAATGAAATTTTAAATCTTGAGAAAACTTATAAGTTTTTAAATAACAAAAATTCACCTTCAAAATCTGTAGGTTACAAGGCATCCAAATCGTTCGATAAATATAAGCATAAGGTTCCAATGTTATCTTTATCTAATGCATTCAATGAGGAAGATTTGTATAATTTTGAAAAGAAAATTTTTAATTATTTAAATAATAAAATTAAAATTGAATATAGTGTGGAGCCAAAAATTGATGGAATATCTGCATCATTAACTTACATAAATAAAAAACTATTATATGGTGTATCTAGAGGCGATGGAAATGTTGGGGAGTTAATTACAGAAAATCTTAAAACTATAAAAGATATCCCACAAGAAATTAAATTTAAAAATTTTCCAGAAGAAATTGAAATTAGAGGTGAAGTATTTATAAAAAAAAAAGATTTCCTAAAAATTAAAGATAAATTTGCGAATGCAAGAAATGCAGCATCTGGCTCATTAAGACAAAAAGACCCAAAAGAAACAAAAAAAATTCCTCTTAATTTTGTTGCTTATACATTTGGATATTTGAAAAATAATTCTTTTAATAAACAATCAGATTTTTTAAATAAATTAAAAGAGTGGGGTTTTAAAGTAAATAAAAATAATAATATGATATCAACAATTAAAGATTTAGTTAAGTTTCATAAATTATTTGAGAGTAAAAGATTTAACTTAGATTATGATGTAGATGGTTTAGTCTATAAAGTAAATGATTTAAGTATGCAAAGTAGACTAGGCTTTACGTCTAATGCACCAAGATGGGCAATTGCTCATAAATTTTCTGCCGATAACGCAAATACAAAGATTCTGAACATAGATATTCAAATAGGAAGAACTGGGGCATTAACTCCCGTTGCTAAAGTAGAACCTGTAAACATAGGAGGTGTTGTAGTATCAAATGCAACACTTCATAATGAAGATGAAATCAACAGAAAAGATATACGAATTGGTGATGTTGTAAAAATTGAAAGAGCTGGAGATGTTATACCACATGTAATTGAAGTTGATAAAACTAAAAGAAAATCTGTTTCAAAAAAATATGAGTTTCCGAGTGTTTGTCCCTCGTGTGGTTCGCAGACAATTAAAGAATTTAATAAGATTACAAAAAAATTTGATGCTGTCAGAAGATGCATAAATACTGATTTTAAATGTGAAAGAATAGCTATTGAAAATTTAAAACATTTTATATCAAAAGAAGCATTAAATATTGATGGACTAGGAAAAAAGGTTATTGAAAAATTTTGGGATTTAAATCTTATTAAAAAACCACAAGATATATTCAATTTAAATTATAGTAAGATTAAAAATCTTGATGGTTGGGGACAGTTATCAGTTAATAATTTAAAGAGATCTATTGAAAATTCAAAGACAATTAATTTTCAAAGATTTATTTATTCAATTGGTATAAGACATATTGGAATAGAAAATGCAAAAATAATAAGTGATAATGTAAAAAATGTATCAAATTTTATAAATCTAATCGAAACAAAAAGATTAGATGAACTTTTAAATATTAACGGAATAGGTGAAACACAAATCAACTCTCTAAAAAATTTTTTTGCTAGTTCGAACAACCTTAAAACTATTATAGAATTAAGTTCAATTTTAAAAATTGAAAATAAAAAGTTTAACCAAAATGGTTTATTTAAAAATAAATCGTTTATGTTTACTGGAAAATTAAATGGGATCAGTAGAGCGGAGGCTAAATCTTTAATAGAAAAAAATTCGGGCATCACACTAAGTAGTATAAATAATAATCTTAATTAT
The DNA here is from genome assembly GCA_902572225.1 of uncultured Pelagibacteraceae bacterium. Taxonomy (GTDB): domain Bacteria; phylum Pseudomonadota; class Alphaproteobacteria; order Pelagibacterales; family Pelagibacteraceae; genus Pelagibacter. The sequence goes on from CACGFJ010000031.1 coordinate 4,180, forward strand.
TTAGTTGTGGGAGAAAAACCAACCCTTAGAAAGATTAATAAAGCTAAAGAATTAGGTATTAAAATTATTTCTCAAAAAGATTTATTAAAACTTCTTAATTAAACTTAATAACCATTTTTTTTCTTCGTTATTCAAAAATTTTGAAATATTTGAGTAGACACTTAAGTGATAAAATAATATGTAGTCCTTCTCTTTTTTTGATAATAATTTTGTATTGACCATCTCCATATCTATAGGAACATACGTTAAGTTTTTAAAGATTAAATTATTTTTAACCTTGTCAACATAAACTAAATTCTCAATTCTTATGCCATATTTGTTTTTTAAGTAATATCCAGGTTCATTACTTAATATCATACCTTGCTCTAAGATTATTTTATTATTGTTAGTGATTCCTTGGGGACCTTCGTGAACATTTAAAAAGAAACCCACTCCATGTCCAGTACCATGTTGATAATCTAAATTCTCTTCATTAAGAGGTTTTCTGGCTTGTTTATCTATTAAATATCCAGAATTATATTTACCAAGATTACATGTTGCAACTGCAATATGACCTTTTAAAACTCTTGTGAAATTATTTTTTATTTGTTTTGAAATTGAACCAACGAATGTTGTTCTTGTTACATCAGTTGTGCCCCATTTATATTGCCCACCAGAATCTAATAAAAGTATGTCATTTTTTTTTAGTTTTCTATTTGTTTTATTATTTGCTCTGTAATGAATTATTGCTCCATTTGGACCTGATCCTGCTATTGTTTCAAAACTTGGATAAAGATAAAGTTTTGACCTTTTTCTGAATTTTTCAAGTTTTTTTTCAATTTTTAGCTCAGTCAAACTCTTATTTTGTTTTTTAAACCAATATAAAAATTTTGTTAATGCAACACCATCAATTATATGCGATTTAATCATATTTTTTATTTCAATTTTATTTTTTATAGATTTTAATTTATAGATTGGATCTATATCAGAGATTATATTAAATTTACTTTTTATAAGTTCCTGATCAAAGATTGAACAAGTATTTTTATCTATACAAATATTCCCTTTTTTAAATTTTGAAATAATTTTAAAGAAATCCTTTTCATTACAAAAAATAGTTTTTTTTTTAAATTTTTTCTTGAGATTACTAACTTTTAAGTCATTAGCGAATAAGTACAAATTTTTATTTTTACAGACAAGGAGTTTGCAATTAGCTAAGGGTGAGTTTGGCAAATCTTTACCCCTGATATTTAAAAGCCAACAAACATTCTCACTAGCGCTTACATACAAAAAATTTGTATTATTTTTTTTTAAAATTTTTGAGACTTTATTAACCTTTGATATATAATTTTCACCTGTAATTTTATCACTAAGACTAAAATATTTTATATTCTTTCCTTTTTTTTTATTATCAAATTTATAACTTATGGGTACTAATTTTATTTTATCCGCAAAATATTTATTTAAAGTATCTTCAGTGAAAAGTTTTGGATCAAAGCCAATTCTATTTTCATTACTATAATCCAAATTTTTTGGAAAAAAGTAAGGTATTTGACAGATAGTAAAGTTTCTCCCAGATTGTATTTTTGCTTGAAGTGTATATCTTCCGTCTACAAATAGATAATTTTTTTTTTTTAATATTAATGCAAATCCAGCAGAACCTGTAAAATTAGAAATTTTTCTTAAATTATTATTTTCAGAATATTCAGTAAAATAAATATCATTTTTAGGAATAATGTATCCGTCTAAATTATTAATTTTTATAAATTTTTTTATATGATTTATCATTTTAATTTTTTTTGGTATCTTATCCATCCTGGACTTCTGACTTCACTTTCGAATTCAATGTCTTGATTAAAATCAAAATCATTTTCTTCTTCATTATTATAATTGTTATTTTTTTTTATGAATTCGTCAGGCAACTCATCTACAAATCTAGATGCCATACTATCCATCCAATCTCCTTGGTAAAATCTATTCATTGAGAAAGAAATTTTAGCAATTTTTTTTGCTCTTGTTATTCCAACATAAGCAAGCCTTCTCTCTTCTTCTAGACCTTTTTCACCCTTTTCTTCAATACTTTTTTGGTGAGGAAATAAACCTTCCTCCCACCCTGGTAAATAAACTATATTAAATTCAAGGCCTTTAGAAGCGTGCAAAGTCATCAAATTTACCTTTTCACTTTCCCAATCTTGATCTAGTGAAGTGGCTAATGCTACATGCTCTAAAAAACTCTCCAAATTATCAAATTCTTTCATGGCGATTAATAATTCTTTTATATTTTCAAGTTTACTCTCATTTTCTAAATCTTTTTTGTTTTTTAGCATCTCACTATAACCTGACTCATCCAATATAGTTTGTAAGAGTTTATTATGATTTATTTTTCTCTTTAAATCATATCTCCATTTATCCAAAAGATTTAAAAGCGAAATTAATCCAACTTTGGTTTTAGGTTTAATTTTATTTAATTCTATCAATTTTTTTGATGCGATTTCTAAAGAAAAACCATTTTCCTTTGCGAATTCAGAAATGGTTTTAACTGTGGTATCACCCACAGATCTTTTTGGTACGTTAATAATTCTTTCAAATGATAAATCATCCATTGGTTGATGCACACACCTTAAATATGCAACACAATCTTTTATTTCTGATCTTTCGTAAAATTTTATTCCACCAATTATTCGGTAAGGTATTCCGACTTTTAAAAATCTTTCTTCAAATTCTCTTGTTTGAAAAATTGCACGAACCAATATTGCAATATCATTTAAGGAATTTTTTTTCTTATAATTTTCTATTGTTGAACTTATATCTATTGCTTCATCTTTTACATTCCTAAAACAATCTAGTGAAACAAGCTCCCCGTCTTCTTGATTGGTATATAAATTTTTACCAACTCTGTTTTGGTTATTTTCTATTAATTTTGAAGCAACATTCAAAATATTTTGAGTTGATCTATAATTTTTTTCAAGTCTAATAATTTTAGTATTCTTATAAACTTTATCAAACTCCAAGAAATTCTTAATTTCTGCGCCTCTCCAGCTATAGATTGATTGATCATCGTCTCCTACACAACACAAATTCATATTTATTGCAGATAAATGTTTAAGCCACTCGCTTTGAATAAAATTTGTATCTTGATATTCATCAACTAGTATATATTTAAATTTTTTTGAATAAATTGAAGATATATCATCATAATTTTTAAATATTTTAACTGTATGTAAGATTAAATCGCTGAAATCAGCTGAATTTAAATCAATAAGTTTCTGTTGATATATTTTATATATAGTTAAAAAATTTTTCTCTAAAATATCTTTTTTTTTTAAAATTACATCTTCTGGATAAAATCCTTTATTTTTCCATTTATCTATTATTGCCAAAATATACTTTGGTGAAATCTTTTTAATATCTATATTTTCAGCTTTGCAAATATTTTTAATTAATCTGATTTGATCATCTTGATCTATTATTGTAAAATTAGATTTTAATCCAACTGCGTCTGCATGTTTTCTTAAAATTTTCGCACTAATTGAGTGGAATGTTCCTAGCCAAGGCAGTCCTGTGGCCTCTTTCCTTAAGAGCTTTGATACCCTAGTTTGCATTTCTTTAGCGGCTTTATTTGTGAATGTTACCGCAAGGATTTGACTAGAAAAAGCCTTATGAGTTCTAATTATGTGTGCAATTCTTGATGTTAAAACTTTAGTTTTACCGGAACCAGCTCCAGCAACAATTAGAAGCGGACCATCTAGATGTAGTACTGCTTCTTGTTGCTTTTCGTTTAAATTTAACAAATAATCAGAATTTAACATAAATTGTATAAGTCTTATTATTTTAATGAATAAAATTAAGCAAAATAAAATTACATTCTCGTTAATTTTAATTGCAATTTCTATAATATTTTCATCATTAATAATATTATCTTTACCAGTTATTTTTAATTATAATAGCAAAGTT
>CACGFJ010000032.1 GCA_902572225.1 uncultured Pelagibacteraceae bacterium
ATGGCTTCCTGGAAAGCTATCGTTATGTTGATATCCATTACATACAGGTGCATCAAGCTTTTCTGCTAGTTTTTTACAATCATCAATCGCATCACCTATAACAACTCCTGCTCCAGATAAAATTACTGGGAATTTTGCTTCTGACAATAATTTAGCAGCTCTATCAACAGCATCTTTTCCACCACCTTGTCTTTCAAATCTTACAATTGGAGGTAATTCTATATCTATAACTTGTGTCCAAAAATCTCTTGGTACATTTATTTGTGCAGGCGCTGAACCTCTAAATGCTTTTTCTATTACTCTGTTTAAAACTTCTGCCATTCTTGATGGGTCTCTAACTTCTTCTTGATAACACACCATGTCTTTAAATAAATTCATTTGCTCTACTTCTTGAAAACCACCTTGGCCCATAGTTTTGTTTGCTGCTTGTGGTGTAACTAATAGTAAAGGAGTATGATTCCAGTAAGCAGTTTTTATTGGTGTAACAAGTCCTGTAATACCTGGACCATTTTGAGCAATCACCATTGACATTTTTCCAGTTGCTCTCGTGTAACCATCAGCAATCAATCCACCATTTGTTTCATGAGCTACGTCCCAAAAAGTTATTCCAGCTTCTGGGAAAAGATCAGAAATAGGCATGAATGCTGAACCAATAATACCAAACGAATGTTCGATACCATGCATTTGTAAAACTTTTACAAAAGCTTCTTCGGTTGTCATTTTAGCCATATCAAATCCTTCTTAATTCTATTTTTTAATTGTCAAAGTGCCCAATTCATATATAAATTGGATCGAATTTCAAACAAAGAAATCGTCACAATGGCTGGCACAGATATTATAATCCACGATGAAAAAGACAATGTAGGTGTTGTAGTTATTGAAAAAATTACTCCTAAACAAGACTGTGATTGCTGGATTATGGAAAATGATAAATCAGTAAAAATTCAATCGATGGATGAAATACCTTTGGGTCATAAAATTGCTATGACTGATCTTAACGAGGGAGATACAATATTAAAATACGGACATGATATTGGCAAAGTAGTAAAATCAATTAAAAAAGGTGAGCATGTACATGTTCATAACGTAAAAACTAAAAAGTGGTAAAATGGAAATTCCAAAAACGTTTTTAGGATATAAAAGAGAGGATGGAAGAACAGGTACAAGAAATCACGTAATAATTCTACCTGTTGATGACATTTCAAATGCTTGTGCAGAAGCGGTAGCTAATAATATTAAAGGTACGATTGCACTCCCACATTCTTATGGAAGATTACAATTTGGAGCAGACTTAGAGCTTCATTTCAGAACAATGATTGGAACTGGAAAAAATCCAAATGTTGCAGCAGTTATAGTAATTGGTATTGAGCCTAAATGGACAAAAAGAATTGTTGATGCAATTGCAACTACTGGAAAACCAGTTGAAGGTTTTAGTATAGAAGGTGTAGGAGATATAGACACCATCGCAAGAGTTTCAAAGAAAGCTCAAGAATTTTCAATTTGGGCATCTGAGAAACAAAGAGAAGAGCGTCCTATAAGTGATTTATGGATATCAGTTAAATGTGGAGAGTCTGATACAACATCTGGATTAGCATCAAATCCTACAGTTGGAAATTTAATGGATAAATTAGAGCCCCTTGGTGTTCATTTGTGTTTTGGTGAAACATCTGAGCTAACGGGAGCTGAAACTGTTTGTGAAAAAAGAGGAAAAACTCCTGAAGCTCAAGAGAAGTTTAGAAAAACGTGGAGTTCTTATAATGATTTCATCTTAAAAGAAGCAACAGATGATCTTTCTGAAAGTCAACCAACAGCTGGAAACATAGCTGGTGGACTTACTACAATTGAAGAAAAAGCATTTGGAAACTTTCAAAAAATTGGTGGATGTAAATTTATTGATGTACTAGAGCCAGCAGAAGAACCAACTAAAGGTCCGGGCTTATACTTTATGGATACCTCATCAGCGGCTGCAGAATGTGTAACATTACAAGCTGCAGGAGGATTTAATCTTCACCTATTTCCAACCGGACAAGGAAATATAATTGGAAACCCAATTGAACCAGTAGTTAAACTAACGGCTAATCCTTTAACTGCTAGAACTATGAGTGAGCATATTGATGTTGATGTTTCTAAAATCTTATCAAGAGAAATGAATTTAGATGAAGCAGGTGACGAATTAATTAAAGCCACAATAAGAGTTGCAAACGGAAGGTTAACTTGTGCTGAAGCATTAGGTCATAAAGAATTTGTAATGACTAAATTATATAGAAGTGCTTAAGCTTTAAGTTTAGCTTCTCTAGCTTTGTTCCACTTAGAAATATAATTTCTTAAAATTGCTGCTCCAATTCCAAGAACTACTGCTAAAACAACTGAAGTAAGTCCATAAAATACTGGAAGGTCTTTAGAGTAATCTAAAATAAACTGTGCAATGTTACCAAGGTTTTTGGTTCCATTTACTACTGTTTCAACGATTACATCTTCTTTAATAAAAGTGTCATAAGCAATTGCAATTCCAACTAATAATAAAAGTACTGCTAAGATTGTTTTAAATTCTGAGCTATCAACTTTTTCACCAATTTTTTGACCAAACTGAACACCAATAATTGAGCCAAGTATAAGTACAAAAACTAAAACAAGATCAATTGTTCCGTAATTAAAAGCATGAAGAACTGTTACGATTGCACTTACAAATATTGTAACAAACAAAGATGTACCAGGAATTAGTTTAGTTGGCATTCCAATAATATAAATCATTGCAGGAACCAATATAAATGCACCACCCACCCCCATAATTGCTGCAATATATCCAACAATTAGACCAATAATAATTGGAGTAAATGCACTTTCATAAACTTTTGATTTTTTAAATCGCATTCTAAAGGGTAGTCCATGTATCCAATAATGAGTATGTAATTTTTTTCTTACTATAATTTTTTTTCTAGCCTTATCAATTTCAGATACTCCTTGAATCAACATTAAAGTTCCAAGTATAGCTAAGATATACATGTAGGCTAAAGAGATAACGATGTTTATTTTTCCAATATCCTGAAAATAGGAAAAAGTTAAGATCCCTAGCAAGGTTCCAATAGTTCCTCCCACTACAATCATCAATCCCATTTTATAATCTAATGTACCTTTTAAATAATGAGTAGTTGAACCAGATACAGATGTACCTAAAATATTGCTTGCTTCATTTGGCACTGCATAAGCTGGTGGAATACCTAAAAAAATTAAAAATGGTGTCATTAAAAATCCCCCACCTACACCAAACAATCCTGAAAGAATACCAACTGCTAAACTTAAACCAAATATAAAGAGTATGTTAATCTCGACTTGAGCTATTGGAAGAAAATATTCCATATAATCTAACTATTCCTCTCATAATCTAAAGTCAATGATTATAAGAATAAATTAAATAAAATTTTGAAATGTTCCTAGGATTATAATCGCCCAAGTAAAAAATATAAAAAGATAAAGAAAAGATTTAATTATTTTAGAAAGCTGATTTGAAACTAATAAAGGGATTTTCTTAATATTTTGATTAAAAGCTTGAAGCATACCTGCGAATTACCACAAGTTTTATTAAATGCAAATAATATTTAATTAAATTTAAAAAATAGTTGCCCCGAAGACTTTGACCTCATCTCCCTCTTCTCCAAGAACAAGTCGACCTAAAAAGTCTCCTGGTATCTCTGTACTGTTTTGTTTATAGATAACAGTTACGTACAAGCCTCTTCTTAGACAGCCTATAGCCTTACACCCCTCTTTAAGGCTTGAGATTAGCTTATTGCTTGCCCATTGCTTGCCTAGCTCTACTTCGTTGGCCCCGTAAAGCATTTGTGATGATAAATCCCTAGTAAAACCACCATAATCTTTCATGTTGGAACATCTAACCATGTTATCCCAGATAGGATCAGCAATTTTAATGATTTCTTCGTCTGATTTATCGACAATACTCATCTAAAATGGTTAGGAAGCTTGCTTCTTCTCTTTATCATCAACGATATGATAAACAGGCTTTTTCTCCATTTCAAATTTTCCAGTTTCAGGATCTCTTCTAGAAACAGTTAAACAATGCCAGTTTTCATCATCAAGTTTCATATGATCGCCTCTATAATAATAGCCTGGCCAACGTGTTTCTTCTCTAAATAATGTATGATGAGCAACACATTCTGAAGTTACAGCTCTATGCTTAAGTTCCCATGCTCTCATCAATTGGTGATAATCTTCAGCTCCTACATGATCTAAGTCCTCTTGAAGTAATTGCAGCTGTTCCAAGCCTTTTTTAAGTAGATTGTCGTTTGTCATGTAATTATTTGTTAATCCACCACAATATTCATCCATAATTTTTTGAAGTCTTTGCAGCCCTTGTATAGGTAAAATATAGCTTGGAGAAACAGTTCCTCCAGTAATTTCATTTCTTCCCACCGTATAATTCTCAATTGGCTTGAATATTTCTTCTTTAAGCTTCTCTAATTGTGCATCAGAAACTTGTATATCATCAGCTTTTTTATCTTGAATATATTTTACAGCAGCTTTAGACGCTAACCTTCCTTCTGTGAATGAGCCAGATGAAAACTTATGAGCACTTCCACCAACTGCATCTCCCGCTCCAAATAATCCATCAATAGTCATCATTCTGTTGTATCCCCAAAAATATTCATCAGGTGCTATATCTTCTGGTCCGCTAACCCATGCTCCTGAACATGTAGCATGAGATCCCATTACATATGGCTCCGAGGTTGTTAATTCAGGATTCGTATATTTTGGATCAATATTTTGAGATGCCCATACAACTGCTTGGCCAACTGTCATTCCTAAGAAATTTTCCCATCCAACAGTTTCTAAATGTGGATCTTGGAATGCTTCTTTTGTAACCATGTGGATTGGTCCACCACCTGCTGCTGTTTCTTGAATAAATGCGTGATTTCTTAAACAAGTAGGTGTTGGATGATGGTCTATATATTCACCTACTAATTCTTTAGTAGCTTCATACCATTTCTTCTCGTAGTTTTCGCCATTAGCGTTTTGAGTATAAGTTTTTAAATGTAAGAAATACGCTCCAACTGGACCATAACCATCTTTAAACCTACAAAGTACAATTCTATTTTCCATTTGAGTCATTTTTGCACCTGCTTGGATAGGTAATGCATATGCAGATCCATTACTCCAAGGTGCATACCATGTTCTACCCATACCCTCACCAACTGCTCTTGGTTTAAATATGTGCGATGCTCCTCCAGCAGAAACAACTACTGTTCTAGATTTAAATACGTGAAAATTTCCAGTTCTAACATTAAAGCCAACTGCACCTGCTATTCGGTTTGGATTTTTTTCATCTTTTAAAAGATGAGTAATCATTATTCTGTTATAAATTTTATCAGCAGATTTTTTTGCAGCTTCAGCTACAATTGGTTTGTAACTTTCGCCGTGTATCATTATTTGCCACTTACCTTCTCTTTGATATCTTCCAGTTTCTTTATTTTTCATCATTGGAAGACCCCATTCATCAAACATGTGAACAGTTGAGTCTACATGACGTGCCATGTCATAACCTAAATCTTCTCTAACAAGACCCATCAAATCATTTCTTGCATAACGTACATGGTCCTCTGGCATATTCTCACCCCACTGCATTCCCATATAACAGTTTATAGCGTAAAGACCTTGTGCAACTGCACCACTTCTATCTATATTTGCTTTTTCTACACAGATTATTTTTAAATCTCTTCCCCAGTGTCTTGCCTCAAAGGTAGCGCCTGTTCCAGCCATACCTCCACCCACAACTAGTACATCACATTCTTCAATGATTGTTTTGTGCTTAGCCATTAATAATAAACGCCTTGCTTAAATGAATTCTTATCTAAAGTTGGTAAATCTTTTTCAGTATTTAAACCATGCGGCTCATTATATAAAATTTGTGAATTAATCTCTCCTTGATTGGGAGTATCAGCTTCAGCTAATTTTGGTATAAATTTTCCCCAAGGTTTTGTTGTTATTGGTGATACAAAATTTTTCTCTGTACCGTTTCTAAATTTTATTCTCCAAGAAATAGTTCCTTTTTCTTCTTCTCTTCTAACTCTAACACTATGACCCATTGGAGCAAAGTCAGCATATCCTCTTACATCAATTGCATGATTAGGACACGCCTTAACGCATGAATAACATTCCCAACAAAAATTTGGTTCTATGTTTTTTGCTCTTCTAATAGTTTCGTCTATGTGCATGATATCTGATGGACATATATCTACGCAATGACCGCAACCATCACATCTCGTCATGTATACAAAAGTTGACATATCTACTTATTACCTTTCTTTAAAATTTTATCAATCATATTAATAGTGCTTTGGTGCCTCACGTTTAATTCCAAGTCCGAATTGTTCTGGAGCATCTGCAGGTGGAGGTAAATTATCTCTAGAACCATCTGCTTCTGCTAAATTTTTTTGGATTGCAGCACCTGGTTTGTAAAACATATGTGCAAATTTAGACCAGTAAACTCCTCCAAATAAAACTATGTTAGCAACCGCAAACAAAATTAAAAATAAAATACTTAAACCAGTAGATCCCGAATATTGGAAGTACGACCAAGCTAAACCAAACGTAGAAGATAATACTAAAGCCAAAACAAATAAATCTGCTTTTATGATTCTAAAAACCGAGTGAGCTTCAGCAGATACATCCACTCTTAAAAAAAACCAAAACCAATAAGCTCCAAGGCAAGTTAAAATTGCACCAGCATGCCAAATGATTGGCCATATAGATGGGGTTACAGCATTAGGAGAAGAATATCCAAATATCATAACACCTGACCCGATCCAAAATAATATTGTTCCATACATTCCTAATACATGTGCAAACCTTCTTTTACCCAATCCTAATTCAGATGTAGTTCCAATATCATGCACTACTGTTTTAGAAATTATCGCTGTTTTCTCTCCAAGACTTAATTCTCTACTTGCTGCTTTTTTTGCTTTTTTAGCATTATTAAAAAAATATTTTACATTCTTCTTATGAATAATATCCATCAGTGTTCCAATCACCACTAATGCCAACATCAATAAAACAAATGCTTGCAAAGCAATTGAAGGGACTGTTGAAGAAAGGACAGCAAATGGATTTGTTGTGAACATATTATTATCTCCGCTAAATATAATACTAATATAAGCTCATAATCTATAAAAAATATTAGTTCAACTGACTAATAATCTCATCTGAAGAAAAAAATGTTAATAAAGTTTACTTTTTCCTTACATAATGCTGTTTAGCAGAAATTACAGCTCGAACACCGCCTTGTGGATTTTTAACATCATTTTTTCGTCTTGGAATCAGATGAATGTGACAATGATTAATAGATTGTCCAGCAACCTTGCCTGAATTGGTACCAATATTAAAACCTTTTACAGATTTATCGTTCATTTCAATTTTTTTTTTTAGTTTCTTTATTAATTTATTGCAGGCTAAGATTTCTTTTGAGGTTAGATCAAAATAATTTTTAACACATCGCTTTGGAATTATAAGTGAATGAAATTTTGATACAGGGTAAGTGTCAGTAGTTGCATAAGCTAGTTCGTTTTCAAAAAGATATTCCTTTTTCTTTGTAAAACAGAATATGCAAGGGTTATTAGGATTTCTCATAAATAATTACTCAATTTTTTTTGTTTTAGTATTTTAGTTTGATATTTGCTTATAAAAGTTTCATAAGATTTATATTTTTTTCTCTTCCAGTTTTTTTCTTTTATAGTTGAAACAGTAGAAACTCCCTTTCCAGATCCGATTAGAAGTATCTC
>CACGFJ010000033.1 GCA_902572225.1 uncultured Pelagibacteraceae bacterium
CATCAAAAAGTTAATAAAATTAATATTGAAAATTTTGATAGAAAATTAGATTTAATTTTGACAGAAAAATTAATACAAAAATGAAGATTTTATTTTTAGGTGACATAGTTGGAGATTCAGGTTTTAAATCAGTAAAAAAAAACTTGCCAAATATAGTCAAAAAAAAAGGTATAGATTTTGTATGTGTTAATGGTGAAAATGCAGCCAGTGAAGGTGTGGGTCTAACTGAAAATATTGCCAATGAACTGTTTAACGTAGGTGTAGATGTAATTACAACAGGCAATCATGTGTGGGATCAAAAAGAAATTTATGAATATATAAAAACTGAAAAAAAATTATTAAGACCATTAAATATGAGTGGAAATTTACCAGGTAAAGGTTTTTCCATATTCAATTCAAAAAAAAATCTTAAAGTTGGAGTATTAAATCTTATGGGTAACGTTTTTATGAAAAAATGTAATGATGTTTTTAAAATTGCTACTGAATTTATTGCACAAAAAAAAATTTCAAAAGATTATGATTTTTTAATAGTTGATTTTCATGGAGAAATAACAAGTGAAAAAATGGCGATGGGTAATCTATTTGATGGTTATGCAACTTTAGTTGTAGGTACTCACACACACGTACCAACTAATGATGCAAGAGTTCTAAAAAATGGAACTAGCTATATTACCGATGCTGGTATGTGTGGTGACTATGATTCAGTCATTGGCATGAATGCACAAAATTCAATTAACAGATTTCTAAAAAAAGATGCTATAAAACATTTTCCTGCTAATGGAGAAGCATCTCTTAGTGGTGTAGTTGTAGATTGCGATGTAAGAAATGGACTTGCAAAAAATATAGAAAGCTTCATTTTTGGTGGAAGTTTAAAAAATATAAATTAATTATGGCTGGACATTCACATTGGGCAGGTATTAAACATAAAAAAGGCAAAGCTGATAAACAGAGATCAAAAATTTTTTCTAAACTCTCTAGAGAAATCACGGTAGCAGCAAAACTAGGAGATAACAATCCCGATATAAATTCGAGACTAAGATCAGCAATACAAGCAGCTAGATCAGCCAATATGCCAAAAGAAAATATTGAGAGAGCAATTGAAAAATCTTCTAATAATGACCAATCAAACTTTGAAAATATTAGGTACGAAGGTTTTGGGCCGAGTAAATCTGCTGTAATAGTTGAAGCATTGACTGACAATAAAAATAGAACCGCTTCTAATATAAGAACAATATTTTCAAAAAATAACGGTTCTTTAGGAACCCAGGGTTCTGCATCACATAATTTTCAAAGAATGGGTGTAATTAAAATAGACAAAAATGAAATTGAACAAGATAAAATTTTTGAATTAGCAATCGAGTCGGGTGCAAATGATTGTATTTCACGTGATGAATTTCATGAAGTGCATACAGATATCGATGAAATATATGAGGTAAAAAAAAAATTTGAAAAAGTTATTGTAAATTTTCTTTCCACTGAAATTGAGTGGCTACCCATAAATAAAGTATTTCTTAAAGGCGAAGAAAATCAAAATATGACAAAATTTTTAGAAACTCTTGAGGATGAGGATGATGTACAAAATGTTTATACAAATGTTAAATTTGAAGTTTAGATGATAGTTATTGGAATTGATCCAGGAATAGCAGGCGCTATTTGTTTTTTTTCTGATGGTAAAGTTATTGATGTAATCGACATGCCTACAATGGCTGAAGGAAAAAAAAATAAAAAACAAGTTAATGGTAGGCAAATTTATAATGAAATAATGCTTATAAAAAATAAATTTATAAATGAAAAAATGAGTGTAATAGTTGAACAAGTTTCTGCTATGCCAGGACAAGGTGTAACAAGCATGTTTAATTTTGGACAATCATTTGGAGTTATTAAAGGCATATGTTCCGCAATGGAGCTTCCCATTTTTTATGTTAGACCAGCAAAATGGAAAAAACATTTTAATTTGATTAATTCTGAAAAAGATGCCAGTAGAACTAAAGTAATAGAGATGTTTCCTAGGATTTCTAATAAGTTATCAAGAAAAAAAGATAATAATAAAGCAGATGCTATTTTAATTGCTCAATATTTTGAAAACACAAGGGAAAACAACGATAACTAGACTATTAGAATTTTATGAAGTCAAATTAATGACATATTTTAATGGGAAACGATTAAATGGATGCAGATATTGCAACACAAAGTTTAGGTTTAGCAAGTAACACAGATTTTTCTTTAATTAGTTTATTTTTGCGTGCGGATATAATTGTAAAGTCAGTAATCATAATACTAATTCTAAGTTCTATTTATTCATGGGCAATAATATTTGAAAAAATAAGAATGTTTCGAAAAATTAATAAAAGTGCAGAGGAATTTGAAGAGAAATTCTGGAAATCAAAGTCTGCTGAAACATTTTATAACAGTCTGCCTTCAAACATTGAAGATCCTATGGCAAAATTATTTAAAAATTCTATGCAAACAGTTATGAAAACTAGATCAAAATCAAATTTATCTGAGAGACTATCTAGTGTTTTGGAAGTAAATATTGAAAAACAAATGGTGGCAGTTGAAAAGTATAACAGTTTTTTAGCAACTGTTGGATCGACAGCTCCATTTATAGGATTGTTTGGAACTGTTTGGGGAATTATGAATTCATTTCAATCGATTGCAATTTCAAGAAACACAAGTCTTGCAATAGTTGCCCCAGGTATTGCAGAAGCTTTATTTGCAACCGCACTTGGATTATTAGCTGCAATTCCTGCTGTAATTGCGTATAATAAATTTAATTCAGACTCTAGAAAATACTCACAAAAATTAGAAAATTTTTCAAAAAGATTCTTATCAATTATTTAAATGGGATTTAAGCTCAAAAGTTCAAAAAACGATCCAATGAGTGAAATTAATGTTACACCATTTGTTGATGTAATGTTGGTTTTACTAATTATATTCATGGTAACTGCACCATTACTTACTGTTGGAGTTCAGGTAGATTTGCCAGAAACTTCTGCTGATACACTTCCTGAGGAAAATGAACCTTTAACTTTAACAATTAATTCTAAAGGTGAAATTTTTATTCAGGAAACAAAAGTTGAATTTAATAATTTAATTGTAAAAATATTAGCAGTTTCAAATAATAGAACTGATACAAGAATATATGTTAGGGGAGACAAAGCTATTAACTATGGGAGAGTTCTTGAAATTATGGGAATGCTTTCAGGGTCAGGATTTACAAAAGTTGCTTTAATATCTGAACCGAATAAAGAGAGATAAAGATTATGTATCGAGGTCTTTTAATCTCATCTGGATTTCATGTTGCTATTGTTATGGTTAGTATTTTGGCTTTACCATTCGTTGCCAAAAAACCTTTGGATATTCCACCTCTTATTTCTGTTGAACTTATCCAAATAGCCGAAAAGACAAATATTCCTTTTGCACCAAAAGCATCAAAAATAATTGAGAAGGCAAAAAAAGAAAATGAAAAGCTTTTGTCTGAACAGGCCCCTCCTAAAAAAGTAAAAAAAGATGAAGAAAAAGAAGTTCAGACAGATAAAAAAAAAAATGAAATTTCTAAAGTTGCATCAAAAAAAACACCAACCAGTGAAAATAAAATAGAAAAGTTAAAAAAAGAAAAATTAAATGCCGTACCTATGCCAGATGAAGATAAACAAAAAATTCAACCTAAAGAAGAAAAAAAAACAGAAACCTTCAAAAGAAATCAATGATGAAAATATAAAAAAAATAGTTCAAACTAAAAAACCTATTTTGGATGAAAAAAAAGTTAAACAAGTGTCTGAATTCGAAAAAAAAGAAAAATTGGATCTAAATGAAATTGCAGCTTTAATTGATAAAAAAAAAGAAAATTTAGCAGAAACAAAAAAAGAAGTTGATAAGATTTCTCAGTCAACTGATGAAACTATGGACTATTCAAAGCTAACATTAAGTGAGGAAGATGCTTTAAAGGCCCAAATTTTTACATGTTGGAGTGTGCCTATAGGTTTGCCATTTAGTGAAGATTTATTAGTAAGAGTTAAACTTCAATTAAAACCAGATGGAACAATTGAAAAGCTTGAAATGTTGGATCATGTAAAAATGAATACACCTGGCAAAGAAAAATTTAGAACACTAGCAGATAGTGTAAGACGAGCTATTCAGCTATGCAATCCATTAAAAGTTCCTACAAGTGGCTATGAAAGATGGAAAAATATGATTTTAAATTTTGATGCTCGTGATATGCTTGGAGGATAATGGTTAGAATAATTAATTTTGTTTTTATTATATTTTTTTTATCATTGGTAAAGGCTTATTCCTTAATTGAAATTGATATAACTAGGGGTAATTTAGATCCGTTACCAATTGCAGTTTCCCCATTGTTTCAAGACGATAACTCAAAAAAAAATTCAATTAATGAACTTAAAATTGAAAATATTGGTTCTGAGATTTCATTTGTAGTAGAAAATAATCTTAAAACCTCAGGCTTATTTAATCCGCTTAGTAAAGAAGCATTTTTACAAAAGCCAGATATTGCACATTTAAAACCAAGATTTGAAGACTGGGCATTAATTAAAGCTCAAGCTTTAATTACAGGAAAAGTAACACTTGAGAACAAAAAATTAAAAGTTGAATTTAGACTGTGGGATATTTTAGCTGGAAGAGAAATGATGGCTTTGGCATTCACAACAGTTCCAACTAATTGGAGGAGAGTTGGACATATAATCTCTGATAAAGTTTATGAAAGGTTAACTGGAGAAAAAGGATACTTTGATACAAGAATTATTTATGTTTCAGAAGAAGGAGCTAAAACTGCAAGAGTTAAAAAGCTGGCCATTATGGATCAAGATGGTTTTAACACCAAATATTTAACACTAGGAAACGAATTAGTTTTAACTCCTAGATTTAATCCGACAAGTCAGATGGTAACTTACTTATCATATTTTAAAAATCTACCAAGAGTATATTTATTAGATATTGAAACTGGTACGCAGGAAGTAGTTGGTGATTTTCCAGGAATGACGTTTGCTCCAAGATTTTCACCAGATGGAAAGAAAATCATTATGAGTTTTGCTAAAGATGGAAATTCAGATATTTATACTATGGATTTAGAAAATAGAATTGTTGAGAGAATAACAAATCATCCATCAATTGATACATCACCTTCATATTCACCTGATAATCAATTTATAACATTTAATTCTGATAGAAGTGGGTTTCAACAAATTTATGTAATGAAATCTGACGGTTCAAATGTAAAAAGAATTTCATTTGGTAAAGGTTTGTACGGTACGCCTGTATGGTCTCCAAGAGGTGATTTAATAGCATTTACAAAATTACATAAAGGAAAATTTTATATAGGAGTTATGCGAACAGATGGTTCAGGAGAAAGATTGTTAACCGAAAATTACTATCAAGAAGCTCCTTCATGGTCTCCTAATGGAAGGGTTTTAATTTTCTACAGAGAAACTAAATCTAACGACAAAGGAGAGGGATTTAGTGCAAAGCTTTGGTCTATTGATCTTACAGGATATAATGAAAGGCAAGTTCAAACAGAGACGGACGCCTCTGACCCATCTTGGTCGTCTTTACTGAGTAATTAGGGCTTTTTTATTAATTTTTAATATAAATTAAGTTGATTTTTATGCTTGAAACATCTAATTAGTTGTGAAAAAGTTCTAATAAATTATTAAGGAGCATTAATGAATTTTAGCAAATCATTTAGAAATACATTTCTAGTTATATTATTAAGTTTAATCGTGTCAGCTTGTGCTACGAAAAAAACTACTACGACGGTAGAAGGTCAAATGCAAGGTGATGTTTATACAGGAACTGATACTGTTAAATATTTAGCTGACGGTGTTCCAGACAGAGTATTTTTTGCAACAAACGAGTCAATTCTAAC
Organism: uncultured Pelagibacteraceae bacterium; assembly: GCA_902572225.1. Lineage (GTDB taxonomy): Bacteria > Pseudomonadota > Alphaproteobacteria > Pelagibacterales > Pelagibacteraceae > Pelagibacter. Next base: position 5,882 of record CACGFJ010000033.1, read on the forward strand.
AACTAAATCAAGAGACACATTAAGAAAACAGGCAAACTGGTTAAGAGAAAATTCTAGCATCAATGTCGTGGTCGAAGGTCATGCTGATGAAAGAGGAACAAGGGAATATAACTTGGCATTAGGTGAAAGAAGAGCAAATGCTGCCAAAGATTATCTAATCACTTACGGAATATCTGCTGACAGAATTTCAGTAATAAGTTATGGAAAAGAAAGACCTGTTGACTCAGGTTCAAACCCACTTTCTTGGTCAAAGAACAGAAGATCTGTAACCGTAAAAGCTAATTAAAGCTAATTGAAATATTTTAAAGACCCTAAGATTATTCAAAATAACTTCAGGGTCTTTTTTTTGCCATCATTATAATTAAAAAATAATTTAATGTTTAAAAAGTACACTAATATTTCTACTTATTTAATCTCTATATTTTTTATTTCATTCAGTGCAGCTTCTGAGGAATTGAGCATGAGAGAAATCTTAGAAATTATTCAAAAAGATCTTAGAACTTTGGAGAGAGCAGTTTATTCAGAGTCATTTCAGAAAAAAACTGGAGGTGAAACTGATTTGACAAATAAGGAAACTGAAGATGTCTTGACAAGACATCTATTAAAATTATCTGAAATAGAAAAACAATTTCAAAATCTGACTAATAAATTTGAAGAAATTAATTTTAAAGTAGATAAATTATCGTCAAGACTGTCTAAAACACAAGCAGATAACCAATTAAGATTTCAAGATTTAGAAAACAATTCTAACCTCGTTCAAAAAAGTGATAACAATCAAGAAAACCTAATTACGAATGAAAATTTAGATAATGATCTTGCTAGCAAAAAAATTATGCCAGGAACATCTCAACCTCAAGATTTAGGAACAATATCATATAAGGATATGACAGACACAAATGAGACACAAGCAATTCAGTCAGTTGAAACCACTCAAACAATTTTGACAGAAAATTTTATAAACGAAGAAAAAATTTTACCTGACGCTTCTCCTTTAGAGCAATATGAATTCGCGACTAGTTTTTTAAAGGTGGGAGATTATAATATGGCAGAAAGAGCATTCAGAGAATTTGTTGATACAAATCCAGAAAATGATCTTTCTGGAAACGCACAGTATTGGTATGCAGAAACTTTTAGAATAAGGCAGCTCTACACAGATGCAGCATCTGCTTATTTAGAGGGTTACCAAAAATATCCCAAGAGTGAAAAAGCACCTATTAACCTTTTGAAGCTTGGTGTATCTTTAGTTCAAATAGGAGAGAAGGATCAGGGTTGCTTGATGATTGCTGGTGTTAAAAAACAGTATCCAAATGCCACTCAATCAGTTCTTCAAAAAGCCCAATATGAAGAGAAAAAGTTTGAGTGCACCAAAGAAAACTCCTAATTTTTATTTAACAAAATTAAAGGATCCTCAAATTAAAAAATTATATAAAGTATTTTCAAATAAACTTACTTCTTTAAATATAGCTAAAAAAAAGATAATGGTCGGAGTATCGGGTGGTGCTGATAGCTTATCTATTTTATTTTTTTCTCAGTGTTATGCATTGAAACACAAGGTAAAATTGTATCCAGTAATTATTGATCATAATCTAAGAAAAGAATCATCTATTGAAGCTAAAAATTTAAAGTTTAAACTTAAAAAAAACTTCAGCATTAATTGCAAAATTCTAAAAAAACAAAATATTAAAATAAGTAAAAATATACAATCTTCCGCAAGAGACCTAAGATATGATTTATTTTATAAAGAATGTAGCAAGCATAGTATTGGATATCTGTTATTAGGACATCATAAAAATGATATAATAGAAAATTT
>CACGFJ010000034.1 GCA_902572225.1 uncultured Pelagibacteraceae bacterium
CCTCATGCAGAATTTGGTAATGAAGAAAAAGATGAGATAATACCAGCAATAGAGGAAGCAAAAAAACTTGGTATTAATGCTGATGGTCCTTTGCCATGCGATACTTCTTTTATTACAGCATTTAAAAATAAAAATCATGATTGTATTGTTGGAATGTATCATGATGCTCTTCAATCTGGACTAAAGGCTTTTGGATTTGATAGAGGGGTGACAGTTCAAGGTGGTCTTCCAATTCCAATAACAACACCTGCACATGGAACCGCTTTTGATATTGCTGGAAAAAATCAGGCAAATTTGGAGCCAACATTGCAATCGTTTAAAATTGCATTAAGAATGGCTCAAAATTCAAATTAAATGTCAAAAATTAGAGAAATAAAAACAAAAGTTTATCAATGGAGTGGAAAAACAGTTATTCCACAAAATAATTTTTGTACAAATGCATCAGATTTACTCTATGAAAAATCAGATACCATGGGTTCTTTCAGATTTCATGAATGGTTAATTTGTGAAATTGAAACTGATGATGGTCATATTGGAATTGGTAATGCAGCTCTTGCACCTCAGTTAGTAAAAAAAACTATTGATGAGTATCTTAAACCATTAGTTATAGGAGAAGATCCTTTTGATTACGCTTACATCTGGGAAAAAATGTATAGAAGAACTCATGCATGGGGAAGAAGAGGTTTGGGCATGGTTGCAATATCTGCAATTGATATTGCTATTTGGGATATATTAGGAAAGTTAACTAACAAACCCGTATTTAAATTGTTAGGGGGTAGAACAAAAGAAAAGATACCTGTTTATGCATCAAAACTTTATAGCCAACCTATCAAAGATTTACAAAATGAAGCTGAAAAATATAAAAAACAAGGTTTTAAAATGTTTAAAATGAGATTTGGTTGGGGGCCAAAAGACGGTCCTGAAGGTATGAGAAAAAACATTGAACTTGTAGAAGCTGTAAGAGAAGTAATCGGGGATGATACTGACTTAATGTTAGAATGTTATATGGGTTGGAACCTAGATTATTCTAAAAGAATGATACCTAAATTGGTAAAATTTAATCCAAGATGGTTAGAAGAACCAGTTATTGCTGATGATATTCATGGGTATGCGGAACTGAATAATATGAACGCTATACCAATTTCTGGTGGAGAACATGAATTTAATCTATTTGGTTTTAAACAATTATTAGACCTCAAAGCAGTTAGCTACATTCAATATGATAATAATAGAGTTGGTGGATTTACAATCGCTCAGAAAATAAATGCTCTTGCAGAGGCTTATCAAGTTCCAGTAATTCCGCATGCAGGTCAAATGCATAACTATCATTTAACAATGTCGAATTTTAATTGTCCTATCTCAGAGTTTTTTCCAGTTAATGATGTAGAAATTGGTAACGAACTATTTTATTATATTTTTGAAGGTGATCCTGCTCCAATAGATGGAATGATAGATCTAGATGATAATGTTCCTGGTCTTGGGCTTAAGATTACAGATAAATATAAATCAGAATTTAAAATTATTGAGTAATTAATAATTTTCTACTTCATTGATACTTGGCATTGAATTTGCAGCCCCTTCTTTAGTTGTAGAAATGCCAGCAACTTTATTAGAAAATTCTAATGCATCAACAATTTTTAACGATTTAGCTAATGCCACACTAAAAGCTCCATTAAATGCATCTCCTGCTCCAGTAGTATCTTTTACATCGTCTTTTAATTTATGAGCATCTACAAAATGGCTTTCGGTTCCATTTGAAAAATAAACTCCTTTAGAACCTAGGGTTATTAAAATATTTTTTACTCCTTTTTTTAAAAATTCTTTAGCTGCATTTTCTATTTCAGATTTTGTTTCTATTTTCTTTTCTAAATAAAAACTAGCCTCAGTTTCATTTGGTGTAAAATAGTCTATGTTTTTAAAGTCATTCTCAGATATTTTTGAAGCCGGAGCTGGATTTAAAATTGTAATTGATCCAGTATCTTTAGCTTTTTGTAAAGCATAACTAGTAACATCATATGGTGTTTCTAATTGTGTTAAGAATATATCTGACTTCTCGATTGCTTTTAAATTATTATCTATATCAGAACTATTTAAAGTACCAGCAGCGCCTGGTATAATGTTTATTGCATTATCACCTGTATTAGCATTAATCATAATACCAGCAACACCAGTTGAGTGATTTTTGTCTTTAATAATATAATCGGTATTTACTCCAGAGGATTTATATAAATTTAGTGCCATTTCAGCATTATTATCATCACCTATTTTTGTAATAAAACTTATGTTTCCGCCAAGTCTTGCTGCAGCAATGGCTTGGTTAGATCCTTTTCCTCCAGGTCCTATTAAGTGTTTTGTTCCTAAAATAGTTTGCCCCACTTCAGGAATTTTTTCACCAATAAAACATAAGTCTGCAACAAATACTCCAAATACACATATAGATTTCATTTAATTAAGACCAAACTTTACCGTCAGGAAGAATAACTCCTTTAGTAATAATAAAACATCCAAAAGGTCGAGCATCTGTAGTGGTTACAATACAATATGCTTTTTTTGCTTCTTCATAAAAATTTTGTCTTGAAATTGATCCAACTTTCCATTGAGGACCAGAATTATTTTTTACTGCTTCAATAAATTCTTTATGAGTTTCTGTTAGTTCCTCTGGTTTATCATCTACTTCCATTCTAAGTGCAGGTGAGCCCCCTTGTGATACGATAAAACTATCTAATGGAAAAACAGATAAAATTGCATTTGCTGCACTTTTAATATCCACCCCATCTAATCGTATTACATTCTTGTTCATAGAGTTTGCGGGAAAATTAGCATCAGCAAGAATAATTTTCTCACCATGACCCATAGATCTTAAATGAAAAAGTAAATCAGGGCTTAAAACTGGGTTAATATTTATTAACATTAAAAGATTATAATACATAAAAAAAAAGGGTGGAATAAAAATTCCACCCTTCTTTAAATGTTATAGACTAATGATTATTTAAAATCGTTAGCGTTTTCTTTTGTTACTAGTTGTGTTCCAGTATCAATGTTTGGATCAATACTTCCACCATTAGCTAGCTCAAGTGCATATTTAACACCGTAAGCACCCATGTTATATGAGAACTGAGCAATAGTTGCAGTCATTTCACCTTTTAAGATACTTGTAGCAGCATCTGGAGTTGCATCAAAACCAACAACAACAACATCATTCATATCTGCATCTTTAAGAGCTTGCATAGCACCTAAGCCCATATTGTCATTTGAAGCAAATATTGCTTTGATGTTAGGATTTTTCAAAATAATAGACTCAGTAACTGATCTACCTTTTGCAGTATCCCACTCAGCTGTTTGAGTAGCAACTATATTTAAACCGCAATTTTTAAATCCTTTAATTGCACCGTCTCTTCTTAGTAAAGCTGTTGATTGAGACTCTATTCCAGTCAAAATTGCAACATCTGAACCTTTTGGAGTTTTGTCACAAATGAATTTAGCAGCTAATTCTGCTCCATTCATATTGTTAGTTCCAATAAAAGTAACACCTTCATTGATACCTTTTGTATCTACGAATACAACAGGAACACCACTTTTGATAGCGTCATCTACAATTGGAGCAAATGCATTTGGATCTCCTGGTGCAAGAGCTAAAGCATCAACACCTTTAGCAAGTTGGTCTTCAACTTGGTTAATTTGTGCTTGAACATCACCTTCTTGAGGTGGCGCAACCAAGATTAACTTAACACCTAATTTTTTAGCTTCTTCTTCAGCACCTTTTGTAACAGAAGCCCAGAAAGGATTTCCAGACCCAGGACCTTTAATACTGAACAAGATTTTTTTACCATGACCATCAGCAAAAGAAGCTGAAATCATGCTTATCGATAAAAAAATTGCTGATACTAAAACAACAATTTTTCTTGATAGTTCTCTCATATATTTCCCCTTTAATAATTATTAATGCTTAATTTAATTAAATTTTTAAAAAAAATTCAACTGTTTACAGGGTCTCTTATGATAACATCTATTCAACTTTAACGTGTTTATTTTCTTGTGCCGAAATCTCTTCTTAAAACATCCACGTAAACTGCTAATACAATGATCGAGCCAATCAATACTTGTTGCCAGAAAGAGCTTACATCCATCAAATTAAGTCCGTTTCTTAAAATTCCCATAATCATTACTCCGGCAAAAACTCCAAGAACAGTTCCTCTACCACCAAAAAAACTAGCTCCACCAATTATACATGCTGCGATAGCATCCAATTCAGATTGTAATCCTGCATTAGGATAACCAGAGTCTGTTCTTCCTGCTAAAATTAATGCTCCAATACCTGATAAAAATCCACAAAGTGAATAAACAATTATTAAAATTTTATTAACATTAATTCCTGAAGCTCTTGCTGCGCTTGGGTTGCCACCAATTGCATAAATCCACTTTCCTGTTCGACTATGATTCAAGAAAACCCAAAAAACAAAATATACAACAGCGATTAAAACTAAGCTTACGGGGAGATATTGAGATTTCTCTAATCCTAACCAAGTAAGATCTATTCTACCATGACCTAAATACCTAACTTCATCGGTAAATCCACTTATGGGTGTTCCGCCTGATATTAAGTTTCCTGTTCCTCTAAAAATATAAAGAGTTCCTAAAGTCATTATAAAAGGATGAGGCATTCTTAAAAATGTTATCCCCAAACCATTTATCAACCCGCATAAAAATCCAGCAAATAAAGGTACTAGAACAACTATAAACCAAGGTGCTCCAGCTTTAGCTACTATTGCTAAAATCATCAATGAAAGCATCATTATTGAGCCAACTGATAGATCTATACCCGCAGTCACAATAACCATAAAAACACCTAAAGCTAACATTGATTGCCAAGATATTTGTTTGAATACGTTTGTTACATTTCTCCAAGACAAGAAGACATCTGGTTGCAAAATATGCATTACCAAGATCATGATAACTAATAATAGTAAAATCCCATATTTTTCAAAATATGGAATAAGTTTTACATATAATGTATCTTGTTTTTTTCCCCTATCGTCCATTTTATTTTTTTCCCATAATCCAACCAATGACTTCATCTCTTGAAGTTTTATCTAATTGAGACTCAGCAAAGTTTGTTCCTTGAAAAAGCGCCATTACTCTGTCGCAAACAGTAAAAATATCATCCATTCTATGACTTATTACTATAACACCTACGCCAGTACTTTTTAATTTGTTAATTAAGTCTAACACTTTTCCAACTTCTTTTATTGCTAAAGCAGCAGTTGGTTCATCCATTATAACGACTTTGGCATTAAATGCCGTTGACCTAGCTATTGCAACCGCTTGTCTTTGTCCTCCAGATAATTCTTCTACTTTCTGATCAGCACTTTTAACATTTATTTTTAGCTTCTCTAAGTGTGCGCTTGTCATTTCTTGAATTTTTTTAAAATCTAGAAATTTTAAGAAGCCAATATTTTTTGTTGGCTCTCTTCCTAAGAATATATTTTCTCCAATAGGTAAATTACCTGCCAATGCAAGATCTTGATAAACCATTTCTAAACCTAAATTTTGGGAGTCTTTTGGACTATCTAATACGTGTTCTTTGCCCTCAAAAAATAAAGCACCTGCACTTGGTTTGTACAAACCAGATAAAACTTTCATTAGTGTAGATTTGCCTGCACCATTATCTCCCACCACACCTAAACATTCACCTTCGTGCACTTTTAAATTTACGTTTTCTAAAGCAGTTATTGTTCCAAAATACTTTGTGATACCTTTAGCCTCTAGGAGCAATTTATTTGTTGAAGTCATTTAATTTAAATTAAAAAAAAAATTAATTAATTGCAACAGGTTTTGACCTTAAAAGATGAACAGTTTTTCTTAGAGCTTTTTTACAAAATCTTGGATTAAGATTTTTTGAAATTAATTTCATATCTTCAAAAACAATATTGC
>CACGFJ010000035.1 GCA_902572225.1 uncultured Pelagibacteraceae bacterium
TGCCATTAACTTAGCTTTTGCACTAGCTTTTAAATCTGTTTCAGCTTGTGCTTTTGCGTCTGCTTCTGCTTGAAGTTCAGTTGCTTTTGTTTCAACTGCGTTCCAATCAGAAATTTCAACTTCATTTCCATCTACATCAAAACATTTAAAATTATTATCTGTATCTTTTTCAACAGATTTTATGTTTGGATATAAATTAAGTATTGCGTCTGCTTTCATAAGTTCTCCTATAATATACTGCTTGATATTTCAAACGCACCAATAATAGCTTTACCATTAACATTACTATAGTAATCGGTATTAATTTTAAGATTAGTACTCATAGTTTGTCCTACAAATACTCTATATTCAGTTGCGTTGGTTGTTGTTGGTGTGTCTAACCACCAAATATTTATGTTTCCAGATACTCCACTTCCTTGTGGGTGATAAAAGTCTCCTACTATTCCAGAATATCTAGTGTCAGTAATATTTTTAATACCTGCAAAACCTTGTCCATTATTATTATGCTGTTGTTGAAAATTAGTGAAAACTAAAATTTTATTACTTGTACTTGCAGGTGTTATACTAACTGTCAAAGCAGAAAGACCTGTCATATTTGAAAAATCCGTACTTGGATTTCCATTAGGTGTCACACTTATTTCTGAAGTGACTGTTGTAAATTTGGCTTGTAAAATTCCACCACCACTGGCAGTAAAAAATTCTAAAGCACCACCTGATGATACTTTTAATTGTTGTCCTGCACTTCCGATTGAAAGTGTGCTATCCCAAATTCCACCAGAACCAGAAGCTAGAATGTTCCACTTCGTAGTGTCAGTTGGAAGATTTCCTGTTGTTGAAGTCTTTGCAACATAAGAACTGCCGTTGTAATAAACTATGTCATCTAAAACATAGGCAGTACTATTGTCGTAAGTACCTTTGAATACAGGTTTTATTTTGCCTATATCTATTGTCGCCATAATTATATTTCTCCTTATATTGTTGCGATTAAGTTCCCAGTAGTTCCGTCAATGCTAAATGAAAATCCACTTGCACTAAACAGCGTATCCGTAAACGAATTGTACTGAGTGTTTGTTATGTTATCTGCACCTTGATTGGTCGTGATAACTTGTAGGTTATTATTAGCAGGTACTGGCGTATTCGCCTGTCCACCCATTCCTGAGTGAGAACTGCAATAGTAGTAAAGCGTTGGTGCTGAACTTCCTACGACAATTGTCACCTGTGTTGAGGAATTTACAGTGACCCCAGTAGTATACGCAGAAGTATTTCCACTATCTGTCGAAAATCTAAATGGGTGTGCTGATGGGTGATTGAAGATATACGTATTACCCTCTAATAATTCTAATGTTTTTTGTTGTTCACCATTAATAAAATATTTATTTGAACCACCAACACTTTGAACAGTGACGGTGTAAATAACAGTTGATGGTGTATAACTTTTTATAAATCCATAGACTTCAGGTGAACTTGCTTGTCCTAAAATAAATGAACTACCTGTACTGTCTACTTTTAAAACTTTGTCTGCTTGTCCTGATACAGAATTTATTCCAGTACCACCTCTAGCAATTGGTAAAGTACCAGACGTGATAGAACTTGTAGGTATGGAAGCTAAAGAAAACGTACCAAAGGAAACTACATTTAAAATATCACCTGCACTCGCACCTGCATTTAAAACTATGCTCGTACCGTTAGTTGCAACAAAGTCATTTGAAGCACCATTCACAAGACGAACACCATTCAAATAAACATCTAAGAACAGTGGGTCATAGGTCAAACTATTACTGTCGTCATCATTTCCACTAAATGTCGTCTGACTAGCAGTTGCAGTAAATTTAAATCTTTGTGATGTTCCGTTTACAGAAGAACCTGCCAACTGGTATGACGAGCCATCAAACACTTTTAATTTCTGTGCAGTAGTATCAAATACTAAATCACCTACGTCATTACTTGTTGATGGTACTCCTGCTTGTATTCTGTATCTTTCAGCAAAACTATTTACTCCTGCTAGATTGTTTGCAACAGAAGTGACTGAAGCGTGTGCGTTTGCTAAGTTTGTTAAATTTGTAATTCCTGCAAGTGTTGTAATTTCAGAATTTAATCCTGCAACAGTATTAACATTTGCAATATTCTGACCTACTGTATCAATCTCAGAAGACGCTTCGTTTAAATCATTAGCTACTGTTTCAATTTCAGAAACTGCTTCGTTTAAATCTTGCGCAACTTTTTGAACGTCAGTAATATTTGTAGCTACTGTATTTACGTCTGCAATATTTGTTGCAACTGTATTAATGTTTACAGAATTTGAGTTTGCAGTTGTGATAGCTGACAGGTTGTTAGCTACATTTGTGACCTGCGTAGCAATTCCTGCAACTGAATTTATGTTTGGTAGATTAGTAGATATAAAACCTTTATTTACTGCGTCATTGTTATTTACTGGGTCTGCAACATTAATTATTCTTTTATTTAAAGCGTCAAATCTATCTGCATTATCTAGCTTCATTGAACCTTGACTGTCGTCATTTATTTCTTGTGCAATAAAGAAGTTTTGGTCTGCAGATTTATCTAAATCACTTTCTGTTAATACTGAACCATCTTGGAAGTCTACTAATCTTGCGTCTGTAGGTGTTTCTCTTTTAATTAATACAACAACCCCATTTGTAGGATTGCTATTCATAATCACATTACTTCCTGAAATTGAGAAAGCAGTTGTTGCTACTCCATCTAAAAATACTTTTACGTGAGTGCTATCTAAGAAAGCAAACGTAATTGCAAACGTAGCGTTTGAACCGTTAGCAGTATAGCTAACTCTAGCATTAAACGACATATATTATTCCTATTGATTTAGTCCGAAAGTAATTATCGGTTTTAATTTTATATTTTGATTGTTTCCTCTATTTCTAGAGATTGTTTCACTATTTGCTTTATTGTTGGCTATAGCTTTTTTTAAAGTTAGTTTTTCATTATCAACAAATAAGTAATCTTTCTTTTCCAATTCAAATTTACCTTTTGCTTTTTGTATGTATTGATTTTGGATAAATCTTAATCTTTCGTATTTACTGCCATTATCAGTAATACCTTTACCTATAGTTATTGGGTCTGATTTATTCTTATAACTATCAAGTTGTATTTCTGCTTCTAATGCTTGACGTAAAGTCTTTCCATTAATTGTAATGGTAGAAACCAATTGGTTCATTCTATCGTATGCAGAAACTTTACCTTTTTTATATTTAGCATATTCAACTAAATCCATAAACTTAGGTAAGACTGGTAATCCTTTTCCTAGTCTAACTATTTCTTCAGCAATAATATCGCTTCGCTTTTGTGTAGTAGCTAAAGGATTAATAGCGTTCTTAATAAATCTTTTTATTCCACTATCTTTATCTTTGTGTGCTTCACCTAGTGCATTGTATCTAGGAGAAGAAGGTGTTCCCATTCCTGTCCTATTTTTAACTTGTTCTAATATAGATGTAGCGTCTCTATAGTATGGGTCGTTTACAAATTTATAAACAATGTTTGGAACATAACTTCCTATCTTTTGAGAAAGGTATCTTTGCATTGCTCTTTCATCTTCAGTATTAAATGCTTCAACTAAATCTGCTAAACCTCTTAAATAAGTTTTACTAAAAATATTTCTTTTGACTGCTTCATAACCTGCACCTGAAAATATTTGTGCTTTCTGCATAAAGTCTAATGGATTTTTACCCCCATTTTGCAACATCAATAATTGCATATCTGCACCAAATCTTTCAATTTCTTCTTCAGTCATTTGGTCATAGACACTGACGAAGTCTACCATTATTCCTAGTAATGCACCGTATGGGTCTAGTTGTCCGAATGGTAATTGTCTTCCATCATCAAAGACATATGAATAAGGTTTGAAACCTAAATCAGATTTTTTCATTCTGATAATTTCAGCGTCTTTATAAATATCTAAATTCTTTTCTCCTACCGTTCCAGTTCTACCTTGTAGTTTGCCTTGTTGTGCAAGTATGTAAGCTACACTTAAAATAATACTTCCAACTGCTAATTGACCTCTTGCTTTCGCAATGGCTACTGGGTCACCACTTCTACCAAGTATATCTCCATATCTATAAGCTAAAGCCAACGGAGACCTGTCTGCTATTGCTTTTGCAATGTTTGTAGGTGTTTTAACGAAAGGAAAGAATTGTTTTAAATAAGGTTGAGAGTTTACTAAATCTGCAAACTTATCTGTAAATCCAACTAATTCATTAGTAAATGTATTTTCTTCAGCATATCTTAATGCTTCTTCATTTACTCCTCTTAATCCAGTTTCGTCATATCCTTGTTTGATATATTCATCTACGTATTTTTTAATATCTGTCTTTTTAGTTAAACCTAATTTTTTAGCTTCTCTTACTGCTTGTGCTTTAAGTTTACCTCTATAATTTATCTGTTTAAAAAATTCATCAGTAGCATTTAAAAATCTTGATGGTGTTCTAACAATAGCACCACCTAAATAATCAGGAACTTCTTTTGTGACAGAAGTATCAAACTTAGAAGCACCTGCGTCTTTTGATTGTAAAACTAATTCACCATTTCTAAAAGCAACACCTGCATATTTTAAAGAAGCAGATAAACTTTCTGTCATACCTGCGTATCTTGCAATTGCTTCTTCTGTATTTAATTTAAATGCTTTTGCTTTATCAAGGTCATTGAATGATATTAATTCTGATATTTTACTTCCAATAGCTTCTTCTAATGGTCTCATCATTCCTATTACACCATTAGATACTGCATTAACTAATTGTGTTTTTGGTGATGATAGCAATGCGTTAATCCATATTTCATTAGCTACATTCCACATTCTGTTTTTGAAAGCAAAGTTAAGAACTTGTCTACCTACTGTTGGATTGTCTGCTCTACCTAATCTTTCAAGAAACATATCAAAACCTTTTTGTCCACCACCGAAATTTTTGTATGCGTTTCTTGCGTTTATAAATTCTTCTTCTACGTATTTAGCTTGCAAAAATTCTTCTTTAGTTAAATTAAATATTCTTAAATTTCTACCAGTTGCAGTACGAACTCTCTTTGCATTGATTGTCATATTCTCAATCATAAACATCATAAGTTCCATATCACCTTTTGTACGGTTTCCTTTTTTGTACTGTCTTATGAATTTTGGAAATGCGTTTAGTAATGAAGTATAAGCAACTTCGTGTGCAAATATTAATGAGTTTGTATTATCAACATTGTCTGCAAACTTAGCAAAATCTTGAAATACTTGGTTTACATCACCACCATAATCATTAATGGCTTTTCTTTTGACTGCTTCATCAGTCATTCTTTTTGTTAATTTTGTATTAGTAGCAGTTATTGCGTCATAGAAAGATTTAAATGTTCTGACACCTTCTATTGTTAAACCTTCATTCTTACCTGTCTTAGGATTTTTAAGTTTG
>CACGFJ010000036.1 GCA_902572225.1 uncultured Pelagibacteraceae bacterium
CCTGAAGTTAAGGTAATTCCCTTGTGTCCTAAAGGTTTCCTGTTAGCGTGTTCTCATTGATTGATAAACTTGAACACCTAAAGAAAGGAGTAATTTATGTCTAAAGTTTATGTTTATACTAGAAATAGTAATGCTGAAGCGTTTGAAAAAGGCAGTAGTAGAGAAACACAAATCAAAAAATGTAGAAACTATGCCTCTATTAAAGATTTGATAGTTGATGAAGTAATAGAGGAACAATGTAGTGGTCAAATACCTTTTGAAAGAAGAGAAAAGGCATATGAGTTATTAAGAAAACTTAAAACAAATGACCATATTATTTGTTCTCATTTAGATAGATTTTGTAGAAACACTTTGTCTTTACTTCAAACTATTCAGAAGTTTAAGAAGAAGAAAATCTATTTACATTTCGTTGATTTGAATTGTGAAACAACTGGTTCAGACGCTATCGGTAATGTGTTCTTAACTATGTTGTCTTGTTTTGCTCAATTTCAGGCAGAGCAAACTTCACAAAAAATTAAAAGTTATAAGGAAAGAATGAAAACTGAAAATAAGTTTTCTGGTGGAAAGATGACTTTTGGTTATGACAAAGATGAGAATGGTTTTTTTGTTCCTGTAGAAAAAGAACAAGAAATAATTAGAGAAATGGTTTTGATGAGAAAGAAAGGTAAGAGTTATCGGACAATCTCGTCAGAAATTTCTAAATCAACTCGTAAAAAGTTTCCTTTGTCTTGGACACACAAAATAATTCAACGAGAATTACAAGGAGTTGCTTAATGAGTATAGAAATAATTCCTATTTGCTACGATTGTAATGAAGAGTTGTCTAATTGGGATAGATTTCTGAATAGAAAATATCCTAACACACTTGGTTATACTTTGTGTTCTCGGTGTGAAAAGAAAAGAGAAGAAAAAATCATAAAAGAAATTTCTCAAAGTGTTGCTGATGATTTGGATTTTTATGATTTTAAGAAAGGGGGTAAATAATTATGAAAATAATTAAAACAATTTTATTTTTGTTTTTAATTACCTTTACTACTCATTCATTTGCTAAAAGTAATGAGTATTACAAACAAACACTCACTCATATTTTGACACAATGTAATAGTGAGTGTCAGAAAAAAGTATTTGAACAAGAAGTTCAATCAGCATTTTTTGATTTAATGGACGCTATTCTTAATCAAATACAATTTGAGTTAAGTCAAAAGAAAAAAGAGAAGTTATGGTCAAACGAATTATAATTTTTCTTTTTCTAATCATTCATTCAGTAAATGCTAATGAATGTTCCTACAAAACAGAAACGATTACAGAAAATGGAGTAATCGTTTCAACCAAAGAAATCAAAGTGTGTAATGAAACCGTTCATATGAGTAATGGTTTCTGGCACGACTTAATGTATTCGGAACAAGGAAATGAATTGTTTTGGAATGCTGTGATTTTTGTTTTCTCAATAACAGGAGGTTAAATGAGAATAATACTAATAATGATTATTGGGTTAATGTTAAGTAATTGTACCAATAGTTCATATGTTAAGAATAAGAAAACAATTACAAGTCCAGATGACTTACAAAAATTCATTAACTTGTATTGTAATAAAAACAAACAGACAGATAGAGTTATCAAGGTTTGTGGAAATGGTTGGAGTAAGGATTTAAATATTTCTGAATCCAAAGCAGTGTTGAGTGCCAAGATAAAAATAGCAGATATTACTCAACACTCATTAGTAAGTAATGAGGTAATAACTCATAAAGAAAATGGAAAGGGTATTACTAAAACTTACGACTTAACTGCTGATAGTAAATTAGAAGAAGTATCTATCGCTGGTTATAAAATCGTTCATAAGAAAGTTTTAAAAGAGAAGAATGGTTGGCGAACAATGGTTCTTTTAGAATATAAAATCTCTTAAATCACAAAGGGGCAGTTTTAACGATACAAAGTTTAAAGATATGAAGACTTTGAAGAATACTGCCCCATTGCTAGAAGTGAATGAATAAATTCGTTCTTATTACTATTTATTCGTTTCTAAAATGTAAGATTTCATCATTCTTTCAATAACCCACGATTTAGGTTGTAATCTTTTCTCGGCAACTTGTTTAAATTGCTCATAGATTTTAGGGTTAATTGTTAAATTCACTTTAGTTTTGAATTGTCTTATTGGTGTTTGTGTATTGTTAATAAACATATTTTTATCCTCTAGTTATTTGTTTTGAATTTATTCATTCTAGGGAGAGATTATTCTTTTACTTCGTATTTTGCTTTTATTTCGTTAATCAATTCAGAAATAAATTTTCCAGTTTCTCTAATAGTATAACTATCTGCTTCTCTACCAGAAATCTTTTTAATAAATTCCTCTGTATCGTGTGTGAATTTGTATAGACGATTTGCTTGTAATAAATCCTCTAACTCACTTCTTGCTTGTTCAATATTGTAATGGTTCTTTTGCTCTTTGAATTGCTGTGATTTCATTATTTGTCTTACATCATATAAACCACCAACATTGTGCTTTGACATTTGATTAACTTGATTTTCAAAATCTTTTTGTTGTTGCTGTTTTGCTTTTGAGTTTTCTAATGCCTTTCTTCTCATCTGCTCAACATTCATTGGTATTAAACTCATATTTTTTTCTCCTGTTTTGCCTTTGTCATTTGTTCTTGTTTAACTTTATTGAACTCCTCAACAATATCTTCAATCTTTGTCATTGCCTTAAGTCGTTCTTTTTTTGAAATGTGTCTATCTACTTCGGACATCATTGTTCTTATTTTTTGTGTTATCATATTGGTAATCTTCCTTTTGGTTCTTCGTTATACTTTTCAAAAATTTCTTTATTCTTTCCTGTCTGAATTAAGTATTTCTGTATTCGTGCTAATATCTTTTTACTTCTTATATTTTGTAAGTTTGTTTCGTCTGTCGTTTTAATTGTGTAAAGACATAACCTAACAATCTCACTCATATAATAATGAGAGATTTTAATTACTCCCTCACTACCTTGTTTTCTCGTTATACATTTATTCATTTTTTCCTCTCTTCTATAAAATTCCATATTGAAATTCGTCATTCTGTGCTGTGTCTTTTTTATTTTCTCTCACAGCGTAATTAACATTAAAAAATTTACTCGTTGGTTCATCATCAACTTTTTGAAACCACAATCTAAATTTTCTGTTGTGTCTGTCGTCTAATTGCCACCAATTAAACCACATCAAATCTCTTAAATGACAAAGTTCAGTATGAGGTTTGTAATACTCATCTGGCACTTTTAAAATCAAATGAGAGTGAGTGTTGTTAATCACTCTTTGATGATTATAAGCAAATTGTATTCTCTTCTCTGGATACTTTTTAAAGTATCTAAAAAGTTTTTTATTCACTTTAGCGTTAAGCAAATCTAGTTTTCGTGTAAGTTCCTTAAAACTAATATTCATATAAGTGTTCGCCACCACAATATAATCGGTGGCGAACTTATTATCTTTTTTGAGAAGAGCATTCTTTAACTCTTCTTTTCTCATTTATCGTGTATCGCCTATTTCTCTAGGGTCATTGTCATAGACATATACATTACTTGTTATGTCATTATGATTTCTGATACTTTTGTTTTCAGGCAACTTGTCTAAAGCAGTTGTTCCCCAAACATACCAAACATTAGGCATTCTGCTATACGAACTCTCGTGTTCTTTATCAATGTCTTTATTACTTTGATAAAATTTATCTTTCGCTTCTTTAAAAGTTTTACCTTCAATAGAAATTGTTTTGTATTCTTCTTTTCTTAATACAAGATTCCATTTCTTATTTCGGTTCAACTCATTAAAGTTATTTTTAATTGAAGCGTCTAAACAATCTTTAAAGAAATTGTTCCACCAATGGTCATTTCTATCGTATGACACATATACTATTTCATCTGTATATTCGTTGGCATAGATAAAAACATCACTAATATAAAAATTTTGAAACGACATTTTGTTTTTCAAAATATAGCACCTAATTGATTGGTCACTATCTTTATACTCATTGTGTATCTCTTTATCTAATCTGTTAGAAAGATGATTACTTCTAAATCTTCTAGCAAACTCAACTTGTCCTGTTGCCCAAGGCAATTTGTAAGTCTTTGCTTGTAGTTTTTTGCTAATTGATGATTTAAATAATACTTCGCTAAACTTAAATGCTTTTTCTTTTACACCATCTTTTTCTCTTTGAACTAGCAAGTTATGAGCAAACTGCTCATTGTCTTTTTCGTTCCACTCTTTGTTATACCAATCAATTGAATTTACATACTTTCGTAAATCTTTAATTGTCTTTATATCTTTTGTAATTATATTCATTACTATTCCTTTTATTCTTTTTATTCATTCCTGTTCGTGCTCACTCAAACAGCGACCAAACCTATTTCTAAATAGAAATAAGTTTATGTTAATTAACTTTAATTGCCGTGAGCATTTTAAAGTGAAAATATTATCTTCTCATATCTTCATTTATATTTATAAAAATGGGGTAGTGATTTTAACGGAGTGATATAAACTTATTTTAGAGATTTCTTTTTACCGATAAATGTTTCACTTATACCACTCCCGCTAACCTATTTTTTTTACTATTTAAAATGAAGTAATCTCATATCTTCATTAGTATTTATAAAAGAAGAAGTTTTACGCCAGAGATTATCTTGTGGCGTATAACTTTCGTAAAGTTTGATAATCTTTACGCTAGTGGCGTAAATGTCAGTTTAAGAGTAGAAATGTTCTATTTGTAGAACTTGTTTTAAGATGTGTAGGATAGGGTTAAATCACTTTTGAGTAGTATGTATCATATCTACTCTGGACGGGCAGTTTTCGTGTTTTTAATTTCGTTGAAACTTCGTTGAAAACTTCGTTGAAGTTATAAAAAAATTATTATTGAAAAATAAAGGGTAATTGTTTTTTAGGGGCGTTCTGTTGCCAGGTGCCCCAAACCCCGTAACTTAATTAATAAATTAATTAAGCTGCAATTGCGTAACTTTCGTTAGCATTTATAAATTAGTCCATCGCGGCGGAACAATACCGAACGAAAGAATAACTTTTAGTCATCCGTCGATCCTAATTCACCCCCATAAGTTGTATATGGTGGAGGTGGTGGGTACTGCCCCCACGTCCGTAATGGTTATTACGAAATTCGTTTATCGTCATAGTTGGAAAACCAACTACATAAATATATATCTGATATTTAATAATTCAATTAATTATGTCTTATAAGATTTATAGAAATTTTAGATATTATTTACTAGCTTATCTATTTTTCACAACAATATCTTCAATATTACTATTAAAAGAGAACTACTTGCTCGAAACTAATAACAGTATGGCAGAGTGGTTTATAAATTATCAAGGAGGTTTTGGAAGAAGGGGATTTTTTGGTGA
>CACGFJ010000037.1 GCA_902572225.1 uncultured Pelagibacteraceae bacterium
TATATTTATTCACTTAACGAAAAATTACAAACCTACAGCTGGCTGCATCGGTTTATCAGAAAAAGATTTTTTAATTCTTATAAAAATAATAAAAAAAAATACTACTATTAAAATAATTTAATTACGCTCTCCAAATATACTTGAACCTACTCTGATATAAGTAGAATTGTTATCAATTGCATCTAGATAATCAGATGACATGCCCATACTAAGTTCCTCTAAACAAAGTTTTTTATTTAAATTTTTCATTTCAGTAAAATATTTATAACTATTTTCTTGAAAAGGAGGAATACACATCAACCCAATTATATCTAAATCAACTTTTTTACAATAATCATAAAATTCTGGCACCTCATTGACATGTATACCCGATTTTTGACTTTCGTTTCCAACATTTACTTGAATAAATAATTTAGGTCTCAGATTTAGTGTTTTTTGTTGAAAGGAAATTTTGGCAGCAACCTTTTTGCTGTCTAAAGAATGTATGTAATCAAACAACTTTATTGCTATCTTAACTTTGTTAGATTGAAGACGACCTATAAGATGTAATTTAATATTTTTATTATTTTCTTTTATTTGAGACCATTTTTCTTGTGCTTCTTGAACTTTATTCTCTCCATAATCAACGTGTCCATAATCTATCAAAGGCATAATTTGATCCATTTTAAAAGTTTTTGAGACAGCTATTATCTTGGGTAACTTATTAAAACTGTTATCTGTTGATAACTTTGCCTTAACATTTTCAGTAATTTTGAGTAAATTTTTTACAGTATCATGCATAATAATATCCCAACTAAATTTTATTTTATAAATAGTTTTAACAAAAATAACATTGATAATTTAGATAATAATACGGGGATTATATATCGGAATTACACTAAAAAAATTGATTTAAATGAAATAATTAAAATTAAAAAATACTGTTCAAAAAGAAATTTAAGATTTTATATATCTAATCATTTTAAACTAGCACTGAGATTGAATCTAGATGGAGCATACCTGCCGTCATTTAATAAAAGCTTTGAAAATTTGAAGTATCAAATCAAACCTTCATTTATTGTTTTGGGTTCAGCACATAATATAAAAGAAATTCGAATTAAAGAGAGGCAAAAAGTAGATATACTCTTTATATCTTCATTATTTAAAAAAAATAACAATTATTTAGGAATTTATAAATTTCTTAATCTAAAAAAAATTACAGATAAAAAAGTTGTAGCTCTAGGCGGAATATCTAAATTGAATAAGAAAAAGATACACTCTTTGAATTGTTTTGGATTTAGTGGAATTTCTTATTTTGAGTAAAAAAAAGGCCCCAAAAAATGGGGCCTTTTTATAAAGATAAATTTTACAAATTAGAATGCAAAACTTAAACCAAGTTGATATGCATCTCTGTCATTTGTTGCAGAGTTAGCAATATTGTCTACTGTGTTCATTGACAATGCGATACCCAATGATCCCATTGTGTATGAAATACCAAGCGCTTGAGCTTCTTGATCGTTTGATCCAGACTTCTCAAGAGTGTTAGTACCATATGATACAGTTAAGTCATCATTAACTTGGTAAGAAATACCAATTCCAGTTGACTCAGTATCAGTTCCAGACTCAACATCTTTCTCTGATTTCTGTATACCAACAGTTACAGAACCCATTGCATATTTTGCAAATAATGTGCTCTCATTTGATTTTGAGTTTGTTACATTCTCAACATCACCTTGACCGTAACCGATAGTTAAACCGTCCATACCAGTATAAGTTACACCAGCATCACTGTATGATACATCAGTTACTGCATCAGATGCATTGATGTATGATAAAGTTAGGTTTAAACCAGACTCGTGGCTGTACTTGTATGTAAACATATTGTCTCCAGAGAAACCATTGATTACACCAGCGTCAGCACCACTTACAACATCCCATGGCTCTTCAGATGCAGTTGGCATTACGTCGTCATTTGCACTCATAAAACCATCACCACCGTGACCAGCAAACGTTAATGAACCAGCTTCACCAAAATCTAATGAAATTGAGTGGCTGTCTACAACGTTCATACTAGTTGTTGATGAGTATGAAGTTCCTGAGTTAGTTTTTGCTGAAGCAGCATCACCATCAAGCTCTATGCTTAAAGTAACACCAATATCATTTACATCTCCTGAAGCAGAAAATGTAACTGAGTCAGCCATTGTCCAACCGTTACCTTGGGTAGCTTTTTCGTCACCGCCTGTGAATGTCATTCCAGCACTACCTGATGCAGACATTTCTGCTGCAGACACAGAACCAGCAACTAGGGTACTAGCTAATGCTGTTAACCCTACTTTTGTTAGTTTGTTCATATTAAGATCTCCTTTGTTTTAAGTTTAATATTAAACAGGTGATTCTTATCAAAGTAAGCTTCTAAGACCGTGAAATTACTTAAAAATCTCTTAAATTTATGCAGAGTGTTGCATTTTTACATCATAAAATACCCTGAATATGCTGTTTATTTATGAAATATTAAAATGTGAATTATTAGTAAAATAATCTAAGTATATTATTTTTAAAAAATTTACACAATAACTATAACTATGAAAATTAAGATTCTTTTTATTTTCCTTATAACTCTTATTATTTCTGCATGTGGTAAAGGTGGAGATGCAAGAAAAATTGAACCAAATGTAAAAGAAAGACAAAGACAAAATATAGAAGAAGGAAGAGGTTTCAGATTAGGCTCTGCGATAGTAGGTAGAAAAGGTGGAGAATTTGACTTTGCTAGTTCAAATGAGTTGTGGAGAGCATCATTGGATACATTAGAATTTATGCCTTTAGCGCTAGCAAATTACAGTGGAGGTATAATAGTTACTGATTGGTATAGCGATGGTTCGAATGATGAATCTGTGAAAATTTCAATAAGATTTTTAAGTAATGAAGTTAGATCTGATGCTTTATCAATAAAAGTTTTTTATAAAAAATGTTCATTAAATGAAACTTGTCAAGTTTCTGATAGATCTAGTTCATTGTCAAAGGAGTTGGCAAAACAAATTCTTAGCAAAGCAGCTATATATAAAGAGTCAAATAGGGCCAAAAAGAAAAAGCCATATATTGGAGAAATAAAATGAAGCCCTTTTTTAAAAAATAAAAAAAATTAAAGTAGTGGAAAGATATAATTTCAGAGAAGTTGAAAACAAATGGCAAAAATTCTGGGAAGAAAAAGAAATTTTTTCATCAAAAATAGATAAGAATAAAAAAAAATTTTATTGTTTAGAAATGTTCCCATATCCATCTGGAAAAATACATATGGGCCATGTTCGTAATTATACAATTGGTGATGTTTTATCTAGATATAAATCTTTAAAAGGATTTAATGTTCTACATCCAATGGGGTGGGATGCATTCGGGATGCCAGCTGAAAATGCAGCAAGAGATAATAAACTAGATCCAAAAGAATGGACAAATTCAAATATTAAAACAATGAAGAAACAACTAAAAAAACTTGGTTTATCCATAGATTGGGATAGAGAAATTTCAACTTGTTCTGAAACCTATTATAAACACCAACAAATTTTTTTCCTTGAATTATTAGACAAAAAATTAGTTTACAGAAAAGAGAACTATGTAAATTGGGATCCTGTGGACGAAACTGTTCTAGCTAATGAGCAAGTTATCGATGGTAAAGGATGGAGATCTGGGGCTACAGTTGAAAGAAAAAAATTAAGCCAGTGGTTTTTAAATATTTCTAGATTTTCACAAGATCTTTTAGAGGGTCTCGATAAATTAGAAAATTGGCCCAATAAAGTTAAAACTATGCAAAAAAATTGGATTGGTAAATCTTTTGGATGTGAAATAGAATTTAAAGTAGAAGGTGATTTGCCAGTAGATAAAATAAAATGTTTTACAACAAGACCGGATACACTTTTTGGATTTTCTTTTTTAGCACTCTCAGTTGATCATGAAATATCAAATTTTTTTAAAAATGATAAAAACTTCATGAATTTTAAAGAAGAATGTTCAAAAACAGGTACTACTGAAGAAGCAATTGCTGTAGGAGAAAAAATTGGTTTTAAAACAGGCCTAAAAGCAATAAATCCTCTAAAACCAAGTGAAAAAGTCCCTGTTTTCTTTGCAAATTTCGTTCTAATGGATTATGGATTTGGTGCTGTATTTGGGTGTCCAGCACATGATCAAAGAGACTATGATTTTGCAAAAAAATATAATCTGAACATTAAGACTGTTGTAAAACCAAAAGGTGAAAACGACTCATTTAAAGTAAAAAATGAAGCCTATCCAGGACCTGGTATTTTAATAAACTCAGAATTTTTAAATGGGCTTGAGGCTCCAACTAATTCTATAGATGAAACTATTAAAATTTTAGAGAAGAAAAATTTGGGTAAAAAAAATATTAATTATAGACTAAAAGATTGGGGGGTTTCTAGACAAAGATACTGGGGTTGTCCAATACCAATCATTTATGATGAAAAAGGGGATGCACATCCTGTACCAAGATCTATGTTGCCTGTAAAGTTACCTGAAAATATTGAACTTAATGTTAAAGGCAATCCACTAAGTAGCCAAAAAAATTGGAAAGAAGTAAATATAAATGGAAAAAAATTTATAAGAGAAACTGACACCTTAGATACATTTGTATGTTCTTCATGGTACTATTTGAGATTTTGTTCCCCAAAGGAAGAGGGTTATGGATTTAAAAAAGAGGAGATTGATTATTGGATGCCAGTGGACCAATACATTGGTGGAGTTGAACATGCAATTTTACATTTGTTATACTCAAGATTTTTCATGAGAGCTATAGATTTAAATAATGACAATTTTAATATCAAGGAGCCTTTTAAAAGTTTATTTACTCAAGGAATGGTATGTCATGAAACTTACAAAGATAAAAATAATAATTGGTTAAGTCCAGATGAGGTTGAGAAAAAAGGTGATAAGTATGTAGTCAAGGGAAAAGAAAGCGAATTTGTTAAAGTTGGACCTTCTGAGTCCATGTCAAAATCAAAAAAAAACGTAATTGATCCTGAATTCATTATTGAAAACTATGGAGCTGACTC
>CACGFJ010000038.1 GCA_902572225.1 uncultured Pelagibacteraceae bacterium
TTTACCATCAGGATTTACTACCTTGATTTTATATTTTTTATCTTTATTTAATTCTGAGTAAACACTTTTTGCAGTTTGTATACTAACTTCTTTTTCTTTTGAATATCCACCCGCCAAAATTAAAATTTTTTTCATTATTCTATAATTTTGATTTCTAAATTAATATTAATCCCAGTTTTATCTTTTACATTTTTTTTTACAAAATTTATTAAAGAGTTCATTTCTTCAAATGACGCATTTTTTTTATTAATAAAAAAATTTGAGTGTTTTTTTGATATACTAGCATCTCCAAAATTTATATTTTCTGGAACTGATTCTTTTATTAGTTCCCAAGCTTTTTTTGTTGTTTGATCGATTGGGTTTTTAAAAGTACTACCTCCAGTCTTAATTTTTGAGGGTTGAGAATTATTTTTTTTTAATGCCAATTCTTCCATCAAATTTTTTATTTTCTTTTTATTTAATAAATCACCTTTAAAAGTAGCACTTAAAAAAATTAAATTTTCGTTTAATTCTATTTTTCTATATTGAAATTTAATTTTGTTAGATGGGATAACTTTTATATTACCCTTTGTATCAATACATTGCAGAGAAATTAATTTGTCTTTAAATTCTGTCCCAAAACATCCAGAATTCATTTGAAGACCCCCTCCAACCGAACCAGGAATGCAGTACATAAATTCAAAACCACTTACTCCATTTTCTAGTGCAAATTCTGAAAGTTTTTTTTGTGAGCAAGCTGAGCCTGCTATTATTGTGTCTGGTTTTAATTTTGATAATGTACTAAAATTGTGGCTAAGTTTGATTATTACTCCTTCATATGTATTATCTTTAAATAACACATTTGAACCCATCCCTAATATAAACATTTTTCCTCTATTATTATACAGTTTTAGGAATTCCTTTAATTCTATGAGGTTTTTTGGTTTAAAAAAGATTTTTGATTTACCTCCTATATTAAACCAATTAAGTTTTTTGATATCTGTATTAAAAAAAAGATCTGCATTATATTTATTTTTAAAATCTTCAATATCTTTTAATTCCATATCAATTAAGATTTCTTACCCAATTTGTTATAGATCCAGCACCCATAGCAATAAAAATTTTATTTCCGAATGCAATGTTTTTAGTAATTTTTTTTAAATCTATTTCATTTTTAAGCATTATCAGATTAACTTTAGAATTTTTTGCAATTAATTTTGCAAATGAAGTGTATGAGAATCCTAATTTTATAGTTTCACTAGCTTTATAAATTGGACAAAGTAAAACTGTGTTTGCATTTTTAAAGCATTTAGAAAATTCAATTTTTAAATTTTTTACTCTTGAAATTCTATGCGGTTGGAAAATACAAACTATTTCTTCTTTATTATATACTTTGCTAACACCATCTAACACCGATGAAATTTCAGTTGGATGATGAGCGTAGTCGTCGAAAAATGGCACTTTATTAATTTCAAATAAGAAATTAAATCTTCTCTGGACTCCATTAAAGTTTTTGAGACCTAGTTTAATTATTTTATCTGATACACCAATTGAAAAAGCTACTGCCAATGCAGATGTTGCATTTTTTATATTATGCAAACCTAACAAAGGTATTGAAATATTTTTTATAATTTTTGTTTTGCCCGGTATTTTTATTTTAATATTAAATTTTGAATAATCTTTATTCTGAATTATATCGGAAATATGAAAATTTGATTTCTTATTTAAACCAAATGTATAGTAATTGTTATTTTTAATTTTTGGTAAAATATTTTTTACATTTTTGTCATCTAAACACAGAAAAGCCTTTCCGAAAGAAGGTGTTTTATCGATAAATTCTATGAATTTATTTTTTAAATTTTTCATAGTTCTGTAATAATCCAAGTGTTCATTGTCAATGTTGGTTATTATTGAATAATTAAAAGGTATTTGAAGAAAACTTCCATCCGACTCATCTGATTCAACTAAACTCCAGTCACTTTTTCCTAATTTTGCCGAACTTCCTATTGAATTCAAAACACCTCCGTTAATTATTGTCGGATCTAATTTTGCATAGTTCATAATGTTTGACAAAATTGATGTTGTTGTTGTTTTGCCGTGTGATCCTGTCACAACAATATTTTTCATTAAAGAAACTATATGACCTAACAATTCTCCTCTTTTATATATCGGTAAATTTAATTTTTTAGCATGCCTATATTCTGGATTTGATTTTTTTATAGCTGATGAAATTACCAGCACAGTACAATTTTTTATATTTTGCTTATTATGATTTAAATAAATTGGAATTTTTCTTTTTCTTAATAAATTAAGATTTTTATTATCTGATTTGTCACTTCCTTGTATTTTAAAGCCTAAACTATCCATTATTAATGCTAAGCCACTCATACCAATACCACCAATTCCAACAAAATGAATTAGTTCAGTTTTTCCGATATTAATTTTCATCTATAATTTCTATAATCTTATTGTTTATATTATTCCAAGTATTTTTTTTAGTAATTTCCTCAAGATTTTTAAATTTTTCGTTGTAATTTTTATTATCTTTAAATATTTCAAATATCATGTTTGAAAATTTTTTAAATTCGAATTCCTTTTGTTTTATTAACCAACAACAATTTTTTTTATAGTAAAATTCTGAATTATAGAATTGGTGATTATCTCTTGCAGATGGAAGAGGTATTGAAATAAACGGTATGTTTAAGAATGAAAGTTCACTTAATGTACTTGCACCTCCTCTGGTAATTGCTAGATCTATTCCATCGTAAAGTTCATAACTATCATTGGTAAATTCAATAAATTTGTATTTTATATTTAATTTGTCATATTTAGTTTTTTTGAAATTTCAATAATTAATTCAGTAATATTTTCGTCAAAGAACGATGCACCCTGACTGCCACCGATGATAAGAATTTTTTTTATTTCCTTTTTAAAATTAATTATATTTTTTTCTAAGTTATATATTTCCTTTTTTAAAATAGGTTTGACTATAACTTTTTTAGAATTGTATTTTATTGGAAAGTTTATTAAATCTTCATCGTAACAAATTATTTTTGTTGAAAATTTCAAAGCAAAGCGGTTAGATCTACCTAAAACACTATTAGGCTCAAACAAGAAAACTTTTTTTTGTAACATAAATGCAGCTAAGCAAAATGGAAATGTCATGTACCCACCGGTACTAATGACAATATTTGTCTTATTATTTTTTAAAAATCTAATAGATTGAAAAATGTTTAGAAAATATTTAAAAATATTTATTGGAAGTAAATAAGGTTTTAAAAATAAATTAGGTACATCTATTAATTCATATTTAAATTTTTCAGTATTTATATATTTACTTCCTCTCAAATCAGATACCATTTTTACAGAAAATTTGTTTTTCAAATGTTCAAACAAAGAGGTAGATGGCACTACGTGGCCACCAGATCCACCTGTTACTATAAGTATATTTTTCATACTAATTTAATTTTCTCTTCGTCAAATTTAATATTATTCCAGTTAAAATTGATGTTCCTACTATTGAAGAACCACCATAACTAATAAATGGCATAGTCATGCCTGTAGTAGGAAGCATTCTTATATTTACACCAATATGAATAAAAGTTTGCAATAGTATTATTGAAATACTTCCAACTAATATAAGTTTAAAATTATTATTTTTTGTAAAATTTATTTTTTTTAAAACTCTATAAGATAATATTAAATAAAGTAATATTATACCTATTAAGATAATTACTCCAAATTCTTCTGCAATTACAGAAATTATATAATCTGTGTGTGCTTCTGGTATTCTTGAATTTAAAGTTCCTTCACCTATTCCTTTTCCAAAAAAACTTCCGCTGGATATTGCATCACTTGCTTTATCAGCCTGGTAATTATTACCGCTAGAATTATCTAAAAATGACATTAATCTTATTCTTATGTATTCAAACTTTGGCACCAAAAAGACTAAAAAAAGAGTTAATGAACCCACAGCTAATAATGAAATTGCAAAAAGTAATAAATTTATTCCTGAAACAAAAATAATGGCAAGCCAAACAAATATTATTAATAATGTTTGTCCTAAGTCTGGTTGAGATAAGAGTAAAATTATAATTGGCACTAAAATGACTGAACTCAAGAGATATTTTATATAAAGGTTTTTTTTTTCTAATGAAATTATTAGTGAAATAACAATAACAAAAAAAGGTTTTAAAGTTTCAATAGGCTGAAACCTAGGTAATGAGCCAATATCTAACCATCTCTTTGACCCTTTGACCTCCACTCCAATTAAGGGAACTAAGAATAAACTTATAAATGTGATAACAAATAATACAACTGATAACCTAATTAAAATTTTTTGATCTAGAAGAGATAAAAATAAAATTAAAAATATTCCTATTAAAACAAAAATTAAATGTTTTAAAAAAAAATAGTAAGAATTTGTATTTAATTTATCTGATGCGATTATCGAAGTTGAAACTAAAGAAAAGAACAATCCTAATGAAAATAATAGACTTATTATCAAAAAAATTGTTTTATCGATGTTTTTCCACCAATCATAAAATGTATCAAAATATTTATTCATTCAATTGGTAAGAATCTTTTAATTAACATATTAAATTGTCTACCTCTTTCTTCAAAATTTTTGTATTGATCAAATGATGCGGCCGATGGGCTGAATAAAACTGTAACTTTTGTTCTTATATTCTTAAGGTTTGGAATTAATTTAAGAGTATTTCTCAGATCTTTTGATAGATTAACTTTAATTTTATTTTTAAATAGTTTGAGGAAAACTTGTCTATCTTTCCCATAAATAAATGCTTCTAAATTTTTATAATACTTTTTATTTAAATTA
>CACGFJ010000039.1 GCA_902572225.1 uncultured Pelagibacteraceae bacterium
AAATTTACATTTACAGCTTGGGTGAACGATGGAGAAGATTATTTAAAAAAAAATTACAGATGGGTCACTAAAATTATAGCAAGCTATATAAAAGAAACTTACTATTTTTTAGAAGACTTTTTGCTAGAGTCTCCTTGGATTTTAATTGCAGCAATAATTGTAATACCTTGCATAATTGCGGGTGGTTTGCGATTGGGAATTTACTCTTCTTTTGTAGTTTATTTTTGGGGAGCTACAGGAATGTGGGAACCATCCTTACAAACAGTGGCATTGATGGGTCTGTCAGTTTTATTATGTGTATTTTTTGGATTTATACTGGGTGTCTTGTGTTCACAAAGTAATAGATTTGAAAATTTCATGAAGCCAGTATTAGATACTATGCAAGTAATGCCAGCATTTGTATATTTGTTCCCAGCATTATTTTTTTTTGGGATAGGAGGCGCGCCAGCAATATTGGCTACCATGATATATGCAATGCCTCCAATAATAAGATTGACTAACACTGGTATAAGACAAGTGCCAGCTCAAACTATTGAGTCTGCAACTTCCTTTGGTTCAAGTAAACTTCAATTGTTATTTAAAATTAAAATTCCATTATCTTTACCAAGTATAATGATGGGTATTAACCAAGTAATAATGATGGCATTGGCATTAGTGGTTCTTGCATGTTTTATAGGTGCCGAAGGTATTGGTGGCCAAGTTTGGCAAGCAATAAGAAGATTGGATGTTGGTTGGGCAATGGAAGGTGGGCTATGTATTTTATTTATGGCGATAATGTTTGATAGATTTAGTTTAGCGTTTAGTAAAGATGTAGAAAGACTTCCTTCAGATGTTCAAAGATTTTATTTACTTCCACAAAGTTGGGAAAAATATCAAATCGCAAAAATTTTAGAAATGCCGTTAAGCTTTGGAAATAAGATGTTAAAAATCATATGTCAAACAGTTACATCTGCTATAGCAATAGTATTTAGAGTTTTAGTTTCAATTTTTAATAAATCTACAGCTGAAAACATCGGTGAATTTATTAGCAAAAGATATTATGTTATTCCTTATTTTTTAGTTTTATTTCTAATTGCATTTATAGATCATTACTTTTTAGAAATAGGAACATTTCCAAAAGAATGGAAATTATCAATAAGACAACCAATTACAAATGCAGTAGAAAGCCTGACTGTAAATCCAGGATTTATTTCTTTTGCAAAAGGTTTAAGAGCTTTTGTTTATTTAAATTTGTTAAGACCTTTAGATGTTTTTCTAACTCAAATACCTTGGTGGTATACATTAGCAGTATTTTCGGCTTTAGGTTATGTAACTGTTGGAATAAGATTTGCAATAATTACTGCAGTACTTCTTCTATTCATTGGTGCATGTGGAATATGGACACAATCAATGATAACTTTATCCTCAGTACTTGTGTCTGTAGTGCTGTGTTTTGTTATAGGAGTTCCTCTTGGAATAATTGCATCTTACAATGAAAGATTTAGAAATATTCAGAACGTAGTGTTGGATGCAATGCAAACACTTCCTTATTTCTGTTATTTAATTCCTGTTCTAATGTTTTTTGGTGGTGGAACAGTGTCAGCTGTTCTTGCAACTGTAATATATTCAATTCCGCCAATAATTCGATTAACATCTCTAGGTTTAACACAGGTTTCTGGCACTTACTCTGAAGTATCGAGATCATTTGGTGGAACACTTATTCAAACATTAAATAAAGTTAAGTTCCCGTTAGCTATTCCAAGTTTAGTTATTGGATTTAATCAGACTGTAATTATGGCTTTTGCAATGCAAATAGTTACACCACTTATTGGTGGTAAGGGTTTAGGTTTAGAAGTATTTAATGGTCTTGCGAGATCAGATACTGGAAGAGGATTAGCAGCTGGTATCGGAATAGTATTACTGGCTATTATTATTGATAGAATTACACTTGCGTGGACTAAGAAACAAAGAGAAGCTTTAGGCTTAATAAGCTAAGACAAATAGTACTATTTGCGTGGTTTACATACCATTACATTTTGATCTAAAATGTGTTTTTAATTAATTAAAAAGAGAGGAAATAAATGAAGTTATCAAAAAAGATATCAGCACTAATTCTTTCTGTAGCTCTGTTAATTGGAAGCTTTGGTCAAGCCAATGCAGCCAAAAGACTTCACGCAGCTATAGCAGATTGGACTGGTGGGATAATTACTTGCGAAGTTGCCGTAGCAATTCTTGAAAGAGAAATGGGATACAAAATTAAACAAACTGTATTTCCTTCAGGAACCGGTTTATGGGAAGCAATCGCTGCAGGTGAGTTAGACTTCGCTTGCGAAAGTTGGCCAAGTTACGCTGAAGCTGACACTGTTATGTTAAAAGAAGACTTAATATACGAAGGTAAAGTCGTTGGGACATACAATGGTGATGGAAGTGTAGATTTACTTGGAACAGCAGGAATAATCGGTATGTCAGACTACTGGATACCAAGATATGCTGCTGAAGAACTAGGTATTAAAACTTGGAAAGACTTAAATAAACACAAAGCAAAATTTGCAACAATTGAAAGTGGTAAGAAAGGTAGACTTATTGGATGTCCGGTTGCAGGTTGGAACTGTCATGACCAAAAAAGACTTGATCTTTTAGGAATAGACTTCCAGGCTGATGAACTTGGAACAGAAGCTGCTGCTATCGCAGAAGCAAAAGCTGCTTACATGCGTAAAGAGCCATTCCTACTTTATCTATGGTCACCACATTGGTTCTTTGGTGAGTATGATATGGTTGGTGTACAACTTCCAGAACACAAAACTTGTGACAGCTTCACTGAAGCAAATAACTGGAAAGATTGTGGAACTGCTGCATGGCCAGCAACTGGTTGGGCTAAAGATTACACGATGAACTACGGTAACCCAGCTACTTTTGCTAGTGCAGAACATGCTGATGCTAAGAAGTTCTTTGAAAAAATGTCTTTACAAAATATTGACCAAGCTAAAATGTTAGTTGAAGTTGATATTAAGAAAAGAGATGTAAAAGAAGTTGTTAATGAGTGGTTAGACAATAATCCAGATAAATGGAAAAGTTGGCTTCCATAATAACTTTAAAATAAATTAGATAAAAGGGCTTTGATATTTTCAAAGCCCTTTTTTTTATTTCTTAAGATAATTTAATCTACCCACAATTTCATCTCTATCCATGTAATAACCTTGTAGGTGTCTGTGTCCAGAATTTGGATCAAACTCAGTTCTTCCATGAAGCACTCTTCTATTATTGAATGTATATATATCTCCTGGTCTAAGCCTAAATTTTATTTGAAATTTATCATCGTGTAAAAGTTTTCCAAATTTATGATGAGATTTATAAACTTTATCCATTTGATCTGGATGACAATCTAAAGCGTCCATGGTTGCAGTGCTAAATCTAACATCATTATAATCACCATCTTTTGTTAGACTTATTGCAGTACCATAAAAACTTCTATAAGCTTCTTGCGTGTAATCTTTGTCTCTAAACTTTAAAGGTATTTTTGTTAGCGTATCAAAAGTATCTTTATCGTTTTTATTTAAATATTCTGCTACAGCGAATGCATCTACTGCTGATGAGTCACCTCCTTTTGCTGAATTAACTAAACAATGCAAAAATTGATATCCAGGAGGATTTTCAAACCATGGTAAATCCATATGATTTTGAAGTGCATGAGCTGTATAAGCTGAGTTATTAGGTTTTGGTATATTTATAACTTCAAAAGGTGTTTTAAAAAATGTCTCTCTTGTGTGACTAATTCTGTTTAAAACAGGGAACGCTGAATTTTTTTCTACTGGAGCATTATAAACTATTGCTATTCCTTTATAATGAAGAAGCTCTAACCATTTAACTAATCCCTCTTCAGAAGATATAATTTCATTGTGATCTATATATATACTATCAATATTTTTTTCTAAACTACTATCCCATAATTGATAAGGTGATTTGTATTCTTCGTTATTTTTAATTGTGTAACAATTTTCTCTAAGCCAACTAATATCATAATGGCTTACATGATTTCCCTCACTCCACTCTATTTCTAATTTACCATCGCTATTAAGATTATATTTTTTTGGGTTTATATTTTCTGATACATCTAAAATATTAAACATTCGATGCCTGGAATCTTTATCGTGTGCTGTAGGGCAATTATCTCTCAGCCACATATAATTAAATCTACTCTCTTTCCCGTCATCCCAAATTACTTGAAGATAAGTCCCGTTTTTTGAGATTTTTGAAATTGAGTGCATAATCAATATCAATATAAAATAATTTAATGCTCAATTCAATTATTAGTTGACATATTAATAGTTGGAAGATTTGTTAGTTTGAATTATCTTTTAAAATTAAAAATGAGCATAACCTTAAAAAATAAAAAAATAATCATATCCGCAGGAGGTTCGGGTATTGGATGGAGTTCAGCAAAAATATTTTTAGATAAAGGTGCAATAATATATCTTTGTGATATCAATCCAACTTTTCTGAATAAATGCAAGAAGCACAAGCTCAATAATAAAAAATTATTTGTATTTCAGTGCGATGCCTCGGATGAAGACCAAGTAAAAAATTTTTTTAACAAAATATTAAAAAAAACAAAAAAAATTGATGCTTTAATAAATAACGTTGGAATTGCTGGACCAACTGGGACACTTGAAAAATTAAAAAGCAAGGATTGGGAAAATACATTAAAGGTAAACGTTATTAGCCATTTTTATTTTTCAAAATATTCAATTCCATTGCTAAAAAAAAATAAAGGTGGAGCTATAATAAATTTATCATCAACCGCAGGTATATTTGGATTTCC
>CACGFJ010000040.1 GCA_902572225.1 uncultured Pelagibacteraceae bacterium
ACTAAAAGAACTGAAGGCTTCATGACTAAAGCTCTAGATATTTCCAATAATCTTCTTTCTCCACCTGATAAAACTTTTGCTGGTTGATTTCTTCTGTTCCTCAATCTTTCATATTTATCTAAAATCTTTTCTGCCTCTTGATATGATTCTTCCGTTTTATCTTTGATAAAACCACCCATTAACAAATTTTCTTCAACAGTCATATCTGGAAAAACTGAATTATCTTGCAGAATATAAGCTATGCCAACTGACTTTAATTTTTCAGCTGGGGTTAAATTTGTTATTTCTTTTCCATCAATTTCTATTTTGCCTGAGAAAATATTTGTAAATCCATATATTGAGTGAAGTATTGTTGATTTGCCCGCTCCATTTGGACCAATTAAACATAGTGATTGTGCTTTGCTTACAAATAAATCAAAATTATGTAAAATTTCCATTTTACCATATCCAGCATTTAAGTTTTTTATTGTTAGGTGGATATCTTCTGAAGATAAGTTTTTTAGATCTTCTGCACCAGGTGCTTTTCCTAAAACTTCATATTGATTAGACATTATTGAGCCCCCAAATATGCATCAACTACTCTTTTATCATTTTTAATTTCTTCAGGAGTACCATTTGCGAGCATTTTTCCGTGTGCAAGGCAAAATATGTCTTCAGCTAATTGCATAATTACTCTCATATTGTGCTCAATAACAAGTAATGTTATTCCAAAATCTTGATTAACTTTGATTAGTCTATCGATAATTCCATTAATTAAAGTAGGATTTATACCTGCTGTTGGCTCATCTAATAATAGCATTTCTGGTTCATTCATTAGAGCCATTGCAAGTTCTAATAACTTTTGTTGTCCAAAAGATAGGTCGCCTGCCCTTAGTTTTCTTTTTTGATACAATCCAACAAAATTAAGTAAGTTTTCCGCTTTTTCTGTGAGCTCTTTTGGAATTTTAGAAAAAATTTTAAATAAACTTTCATCACTACCTTTGTGACTGATAAGCATGTTATCTACACAATTTAATTTTCCATAAATTCTAGTTTGTTGAAATGTTCTCAATAATCCCAGTTTTGCAATTACTGGTACCGGTAATTCTGATACCTCTTTTCCATTAAACCTAATTGAACCATTGTCTATTGGATAAGTACCAACTATTGAATTAAATAAAGTAGTTTTACCAGATCCATTAGGTCCTATAAGACCAACTATCTTCCCTTTTTCAACCGACATTGAAATATCTACATTAGCTTTAACACCGCCAAATGATTTACTTACATTGTTAACTTCTAAGATGCTCATTTTAACTCCACCTGTGCTTTTCGATCAGCTTCATCAACAACTTCACCAAATCTTTCTGGATATTTTTCTCTCAACCATCCCATTAATCCCTCTGGGAAATAAATTACTATAACTACGATTAAAACTCCTAAAGCAACATATTGCCAACCAAGGAAGAATGTCCAAAAACCTTCTTTAAAAAAGTGAAATAAAGTTGCTCCAATAATTGGGCCCCATAAAGTTCCCTTACCTCCAAGGATTGCCATTAAAACCATAAATACTCCCATCTCTCTCCCGTCGAATGCAACATCTGTTGAGTCGATATAACCAACTAGACCTCCCATTATTCCACCAGCAAGACCACAAAAAAAAGCTGAGATCATCCATCCAGTTATTTTGTATTTCATAGTCTCGATCCCCATCGCTTCAGCTTTGTCTTCATTATCCCTGATTGCATTCAGAATTAATCTAAACCTTGTTGTGTAAATTGCTCTAACAGCAATAAATGTAAGTACCAGTGCGCCGAAACTTAAAAAATAAAAAAATTCACCTCTTGCCTCAAGACCTCCTATGTTTGGAAAAGGAGGAGTGGTAAAGCCCTGTCCAGCTCCAATAATTTCAATACCTCCAGAAATTTCTCCTGCTGCAACTCCTAAACCTAATGTACAAATTGCAAAATAATGACCTCTTAATCCTAAAATTGCATAACCAATTAATCCCGCGACTATTGTAGGGACTACCGCTGCAACTACAAGACCAGCTGCCATGCCTTGAAAGAATTGTGAAGGTGTATGAACGAAAGTTTTTTCACCACCACTTTCTGTCCATTCTGCCAATGGAAAAAACATACCAACTTGAACAGATGCGCAAAGATACATTCCCAAACCATAAAAAAGAATATTTCCAAAAGTGTTGTAGCCCATTTCACCACCTTGGATATTCCAAGTAGTTGCTAGAACAATTAATACACACAGAATTGATAATTGAACTTTAAAAGCTGGAAAAATAAATGGTGCAACTAAACCAAATACCAAAATTCCTATGTACAAAATCCAACTATTTTTGTTCATATAAGTTCTCTATTTTATCTCTAAAATCTTTATCAACTGTAAAATAATGTCCATTTTCTTCATGAAGACTAGATCCTGTTGAATGATATTCATCTAAATGTTTTTTAAATTTTTCAATATCTATTTCTATCAGTTTGCCATTATCGTCTTTAATTTTAGCTTTTCTCACTTTAAATACTCTCTCTTTCTTGAAAGTTTAAATCTTCTGTAAACTAAAATTAAAACTAATAATAAAAATACTGAACCAATTCTAAATTCTGTACCAAGAATATAATCCGCAAATTCCTCAAATATTCCAAGTCCCATACCTGACATAGCTACTCCAGGTAAATTTCCTAATCCCGCAACAATTACAATCATAAATGATCTTATAGTGTAAGGTAATCCCATGTAAGGATGAATCGTAAATGTTATTGAAATTAACGCTCCAGCTACACCACATAATGCTGCATTTATTCCAAATGTTGCTGCATAAACTTTTTCTGTATCAACACCTAAAATCTTTGCTGCTCTTGCATTTTGAGCTGTTGCCCTAATAGCACGACCTAATTTTGATCTTTTCATATAAACTACTAAACAAATTGCAAATACAATGCTTATAAATGCAGAAAATATTTTAGAGTTCGGCAAAACAACGTTATTATCAAACAACATTGTGGTCCCATATCCAGAATTTGCTAAAACAACGTCTGCTCCAAATGCAAAGTTCATTAACTGCATGAAAAGAATACTAATTCCAAAAGTTGCTAATATTGAAATGAAGAGATCTCTATCTACAACTTTATTTATAACTAATTTGTAAATTGCAATACCAACAAAATACATAATTATAGGAGAGACAATTACTCCCCAAGCTGGATGAATTCCATATAGATACATAAAATATGCAATGTAACCACCCAATATAACAAGGTCTCCCTGTGCAATGTTAATTATATTCATAACACCCCATTGGAGTGCCATTCCATAAGCAATTAACGCAAATAATATTCCAAGTAAAAGTCCATCAAGACATGCTTGAATGGTTATCATTGGATATTGGAAGACTAAAAAATCCATATTTTATTTTTGATTTCTATAAAAAAAAGCCCCCTATTTCTAGGGGGCTTAAATGTTTTTTTTTATCTTTCAGACCACTTTGGTACTGGGTGTATTAACTCAGCTGATGCCCATTTTAATGGAGCAACAACTTTATTTTCACACTTACCAGCATCATCACACATTACTTGGAA
The DNA here is from genome assembly GCA_902572225.1 of uncultured Pelagibacteraceae bacterium. Classification (GTDB taxonomy): domain Bacteria; phylum Pseudomonadota; class Alphaproteobacteria; order Pelagibacterales; family Pelagibacteraceae; genus Pelagibacter. The sequence goes on from CACGFJ010000040.1 coordinate 3,573, forward strand.
AAGTACCATTGGTTTGTCAACATTTTGACCACCAGGTGCAAATTTAATATTTCCATAGAATGTTTGCATGTTAGTTGCAGCAAGAGCATCTCTTACTTTTTTCTGATCAAAAGTGTTTGCTCTTTCAAAAGCATCTTTAAATACTAACAATGCGGCTGAAGACTCTGCAGATTGATATGGTGGATCATAGCCAAATTCTTTTTCAAAATCTGCTGCATATGTCATACCATCTTTAAAGAAATCATCTTTGTAAGTTAATGTTTTATGCCATTGCGAAGCGCATAATGCATATTGAGAATTTTTACCGTGTTGCTTAGATAATTTTGCAGCATCACAGTGTGTCATTGCCAACATAGGAACATCAACTTTCATTTCTGAAATTTGTCTTATAGCTGTTAAAGCTCCCTTTGTATGACCTGAAACAACCAATACATCAGGCTTCATTTGTTTTACTTTAACTAACGTAGCAGCCATATCATTAAGCTCTTTTGGAAGTTTATCGTCGATTATAATTTCAGATCCAGTTTCTTTAGCTGCATCTAAAATACCTAATCTTACGTCTTGTGAGAATGCATCTTGCTCGAAAGCTTGTGCAATTCTTACACCTTTACCACCATTTAACTCAACAGCTGTTCTTATTGCTACATCAAGATATAAGTTTGCTGGTGCTAATACTGCAAATAGATATTTGTAACCTTTTGTAAACAAAGATCTAGAAGCACCGTTAGCCTCAACCATTGGTACACCATATTTTTCAGTTACTGGTGCAATCGCTTTTGTCAAACCTGAACTGTATGGCCCAAGCATAAACTCTACTTTATCTTGTGAGATTAATCTTTCTGCAAGCTGAGCTGCTCTTTTTGGGTTTGACTCATCATCATAATAAATAATATCAAACTTATAAGTTTTCCCCCCAACTTTTACTCCACCCATACTGTTAATTCTATCAACAGCCATGTTATAGCCGTTTTGAGTATGAACACCATTAGATGAATACTTACCAGTTAAAGAGATTGCAGC
>CACGFJ010000041.1 GCA_902572225.1 uncultured Pelagibacteraceae bacterium
ATAATGTGCTTTTTGTTTCATCAAGTTTCTTTTCTTTTCTAGTTTTACTACTAAATTTTGAGAGTTCATAAATCGTCTCTTTGAACCCAAGATTAAAACTTCCATTTTTATCGAAATTAGTTATTTTACCGTCAGTAAGCTTGAAACTATATCCATTCTCGTTATTAATAAGTTCCCCACTACTAGCAATTATAATTTTGTTTTCTTCATTATTTATTTTTTCTTTGATATATATGCCCTTTAAAATTCCGTCAGTGTCATATTTTTCAACAAAGATAGTTAAATCCGACATCACATTCGAAAATTTTTTCTCTTGCAAAAGTTTTGGAAAAAACTCAATTGAAGAATTTTTTAAGTATTCTTGACCTAAATTCTGAGTATAAGGTACAATTATCAGATTAAGAATAAATTGAATTAACACAAATATTAAGGAGAATTTTGCAATAAAGTTTATAAAAGAAATTTTTTTTATACCATTTGTCCAAAAAATTAATATTTCATTATTGTCCTCATATCTGTTGATTACAACAAATAGTGTTAAAAAATATGTGAAGATAAATAGTTTGCTAAAAATTTTTGGAATATTTAGCAGCGAATAAAAGAAGTAAATCTTAATTCCATGACCATCTTCAGATATTATATCTAGAAGATTGACTCCTTGAACTACCCATATAATTGTTGTTAAACCAAAAGAAAATAATAGAAAAAAAACCAAAATATCCAAAGATAATTTTCTATATATTAATTTATTCATTGAAATTAGTAATTTTAATAATATACAACAATATCTATTAAATAATTCAAAAAAATGAAGCTAAAATTAGATTTTGTAAGTAAAGTACCCAAAGAAGCTAAAGATAATGAGGTTATTTTAGTAAATGACAAGTCTTCAAAAAATAAAATACTCAAGTTTATAAATAAATCTTTATTTTCTAATAAATTGTTTTTGGAAAATAAATTTCTTTTAAAAAATATAAATGATAAAAGTTATATTTTAGTAAATTGTATTAAATCTAAAATTTCATTGGATTATGAAAAGCTTGGATCTCAATTATATACTTTTTTAAAAAGTAATAAAATCGAGAATTCATTTTTAACATCAAATTCATCTAATATTACAAATGTGCAAATGGAAAAGTTTCTACATGGTGCTCAGCTGAAGTCATATAATTTTAACGTGTATAAAACCGAAAAGATAAATAAACAATTTATTAATTTGTATGTAGTTGGAGATAAATTTAAAAAAACAAATTTATTAAGAAATAAATTAAATTCACTTTTAGAGGGTGTCTTTTTTACTAGAGACCTAGTTTCAGAACCAGGAAATGTTTTACATCCAGATGAATATGCAAGACGTATAATTAAACTTAGGAAGTATGGATTAAAAGTCACTGTATATGATCAAAAAAAACTAAAAAAAATGGGTATGAATGCATTGTTGGGAGTAGGCCAAGGAAGCGTCAGAGGTTCATATTTAGTAACTATAGAATGGAAAGGTGCGAAAAGTGAATCTAAACCGTTAGGATTTGTTGGAAAAGGTGTTTGTTTTGATACAGGCGGTTATTCATTAAAACCAGCAAAATTTATGGAAGATATGACATATGATATGGCAGGCTCAGCTACTGTAGTTGGTCTAATGAAAACTCTTGCTTTAAGAAAATCAAAAATAAATGCTGTTGGAGTGGTCGGACTTGTAGAAAATATGGTAAGTGGAAATGCTCAAAGGCCTGGTGACATTGTTAAATCTTATAGTGGAAAAACTATTGAAGTTTTAAATACCGATGCTGAAGGAAGATTAGTTTTAGCAGATGCTTTAACATTCACAGAAGAAAAATTTAAGCCGCAATTTATTATTGATTTAGCAACATTAACTGGAGCTATAATTGTTTCTCTTGGCTCAGAATATGCAGGACTATTTTCAAATAATGATAAGTTATCTAAACAATTAATTAATGCAGGAGAACAAGTTGAAGAAAAACTTTGGAGAATGCCTTTAAACGAAAACTTTGACAAATTAATAAATTCAAAAAACGCAGATATGCAAAATATTAATTATGTGGGTGGAGCAGGCTCGACTACAGCAGCACAATTTTTACAAAGGTTCATAATAAACAAAACTCCTTGGGCCCATTTAGATATTGCTGGCATGGCATTTTCAAAATATGGAGGAGCGCTTAACTCCGGTGGTGCAACTGGTTATGGAGTTAGATTGTTAAATAAATTAATTGAGGATAACTATGAGTAATATTGAGCAAACTCTTTCAATAATTAAACCAGATGCAGTTGAAAGAAATCTTCAAGATCAAATTAAGCAGGAATTTATAAATAAAGGATTTGAAATAATCAAAGAAAAAAAAATTCATATATCTAAAGAAGAAGCCGAAAGATTTTATAAAGTACATGAGTCCAAACCATTTTATAACGATTTATGTACTTATTTATCATCAGGTCCCATTGTTGTAATGACTTTACAACGAGAAAATGCGATCGCGGAAAATAGAAAGTTAATGGGAGCAACAAATCCATCTGATGCAGATAACGGCACTTTGAGGAAAAAATATGGTATTTCAATTGATAAAAACTCGGTTCATGGTTCAGATAGTCCTGAAAATGCTAAGATTGAATTAGATTTTTTTTTTAATCACTAGCTAATAATTTAATAATTGCTTTTGTATATATTTTATGTTCGATTTTTAAAATTTTTTTTTCTAAACTTTTTACAGTATCTGATTTTAATATTTTAACTTTTTTTTGTAATATAATTTTACCAGAATCTAATTTATCAGTAACAATATGAACTGTAGCTCCGGAGTATTTATCTTTATTTTGTATCGCTCTATCATGTGTATTTAGTCCTTTATACTTAGGCAGAAGAGAAGGGTGAATATTAAGTATAGTTCTATTGAATTTTTTTATAAATCTACTTGAAAGTATTTTCATAAATCCAGCTAAACAAATCAAATCAACATTACTTCTCTTCAACAATTTTAATAGACGATCTTCAAAACTTTTTCTATTAGAATATTTAATAAAAATATTATTGATATTAGATTTATTTGCATAATTTAATCCTTTTGCAATAGTATTATCAGAGACAACTAGAACAATTGTAATTAAAGCTTTTTTCGTTTTTGAATATTTTATTAATGATTTTAAATTACTACCTCTACCACTTATCAACACTGCCGTATTTTTTTTACCAGATAACTTTTCCACTTAACTTTACTTTTTCTGAATTTTTTGTAATTTTTCCAATAACATATGGTTTAAATTTTTTTGGAAAAAATTTAATAATTTTTTTGTAGTTTGAACGATTTACTATTAAGCAAAAACCAACACCGCAATTAAAAGTTTTTAACATTTCTTGGTCGCTAACACCTTGACTTTTTAGCCATCTAAATATTTTTAATGTTTTAATTTTTTCTAAATTTATTTCAGCACAATAATTATCTGGTATTATTCTTTTGATATTATCTTTTAAGCCACCTCCTGTAATATTTGCACAAGCATGCAAATAATTTTTTTTAATTAATTCTAATACATGCATTACATATATTTTTGTCGGTACTAATAATTCTTTTTTTAAAAAAGCATTTTTTTTTAGATTAATTTTCTTTTTTTTTATAATATGTCTTACTAAAGAATATCCATTTGAGTGGAGACCACTGGAAGGTATTGCTAGCACTAAATCATTTTCTTTTATTTTATTTAATAATATTTTTTCTTTATCTACTACTCCTAAACAAAATCCTGCAATATCAAATTTCCCTTTAGTATATGTCCCTGGCATTTCTGCAGTTTCTCCACCAACTAAATCACAGTCAGCTAATTTGCAGCCTTTAATAATTCCACTAATTATATTTTTTAGTTTTTTTGTATCAATTTTTTCGACTGATATATAATCTAAAAAAAGCAAAGGTTTTGCTCCTTGGACTATAATGTCATTTACACACATGGCCACAAGATCCACTCCAATTGTATCAAATTTACCCATGAGATTTGCAATTTCAACTTTTGTACCAACTCCATCTGTACTAGTTACAAGATATGGCTTCTTCAAATTACTTGGCAGCTTTGTAAGTGCTCCAAACCCTCCAATATTCTCAAAATGACCACTTTTTTTTGATTTTTTTGTACTTGAGGATATAAATTTAATAAATTTATCTGCTTTTTTTATGCTTACGCCACTTTTCTCATATGTAAAATTTTTCGATCTCATGTTTAAATTATGTTTTTAATCAAAAATAAAATTAATATTTACTTATACTTTTTTTTTTTACTTTTCATTTCAGTTTTTATTAAGTTTTCCACAACTATAGTGCTTGCAGACAAATACACGGTTAAAAATATTAAAATTAAAGAACAATACGACATAAATTTTAATAAAGATGAAGTAATAAATAAGGGTTTTGAAAAAGGATTTAAGACGTTAATTTTTAAAAT
>CACGFJ010000042.1 GCA_902572225.1 uncultured Pelagibacteraceae bacterium
TTCTCTCAACTTTTAAAGCTGAAAATAATGACTCATTTAAATCTGCCCATGTGTAAACATATGCATCAGGAAATAAATCTATTAAATTTTTTTTGTGATATTCAATTTTTTTTGGATCTTTAAAATAGTACTCAGTAAATCTTTTGTTTTTATTTTTATCAAAAAAATCCTCTAATGTATTAAGATTGATATATGCTACATTCTCATTAAATTCGCCAATTCCGCTGTCAAATATTGAAATTACTTCAAATTTATCTTGTCTAGGAAAAGACCCAACAATTGTTTGAACTCCAGATGGTGACATTATTGTTATTTGATCACCAATATCTATATTAAGTAAAAAGCTTAAATCTTTTCCAATTGAAATTGAATTATTTTTTAAATCTGTTGATCCAAAATATTTATTATTATTTGATATTTCTAGTGTCTTAAAATCATTTTTCAAATATCCTTTTAGAAGTACTCCTTTTGTATTTATTTTTGAGAGAATTACTGCTTCTCCATCATTTGAAACGATACTCTTAGCTAGATGTTTATTATTTATAAAAACTAAAGGTTTGTCATAAGGTTTTACGACAGCATGGGCATTAAAACCTACAATTTTATTTATTAGCTCCGATCTAAAACCATTCATTACTGACATAACAATTATTAGTACAGCAACTCCCAAACCAATACCGATAAAAGAAAAGATAGAGATTACGTTTAAAAAGCCATCTTTTTTTCTAGCTTTTAAAAACCTAAATATAATCTCTTTTTCTAGTTGTGAAATCAATTTTGCTTAGCTTTTATTATTTGTGAAGCTATATCTTCAACTTTTAATTTTTGAGTTTCTCCATCGACTTCCTTAAACTCATATAAATTCCCCTCAGATTTGCTTCCGATTATCAGCTGATATGGAATTCCGATTAAATTAAATTTTTTTATTTTAGCTGAAATGTTTTCGTCTGTATCATCTATGATTGTTTCTATGTTTTTTGATTTTAGAAATTCATGTACTTTAATAGACTTTTCTAAATTAGATTTATCATTTTTATTTATCATTGGAATAATCGCACAATCATAAGGTGTTACTGACATAGGCCATTTCATAATACCGTCTTTATCGTTATATTTTGCCTCAATTATGGCACCAACAAGTCTGGAAACTCCAATTCCATATGATCCCATTTTTACAAATTCTTTTTTTCCATTAAAATCAACAGCTGCATTCATTGGTTTAGAGTATTTATCTCCAAAATAAAATATGTGACCAACTTCAATACCTTTGGTATTTACTCTATATTCTTCTGCAACAGATTTTTCAAATTCATCTTTATTAAATTTTTCATCTGTTACTGAGTAAAACTTTTCGTATTGTTTTCTCAATACACCTAATGACTCTTTGTCTAAGATTGTTTTAGAGCTGTCTACATCAAAAATTCTCTTATCTGTGTAAATTTTACTTTCACCAGTGTCAGCAAGAATGATGAATTCATGTGATAAGTTTCCTCCTATAGGACCAGTGTCAGCAGCCATGGGAATTGCGGATAAATTTAGTCTCTTAAAAGTTTTTAAATATGAAAGAAAAAATTTATTGTACGAAAATATTGCATCATCATCTGTTAAATCAAAAGAGTAGGCATCCTTCATATAAAATTCTCTACATCTCATAATTCCAAATCTTGGTCTTAACTCATCTCTAAATTTCCATTGAATATGGTATAATAATTGAGGTAAAGATTTATATGATTTAAAGGAAGATCTAAAAATTTCTGTCACAAGTTCCTCATTAGTTGGACCATATAACATTTCTCTATTTTGACGATCCTTAATTCTTAACATTTCTTCACCATAATCTTCATATCGACCACTTTCCTTCCAAATTTCGGATGATTGAATTGTGGGCATTAATATTTCTTGAACACCAACACGGTCTTGTTCTTCTCTAACTATTTGTTCAATTTTTTTCATGACTTTAAATCCAAGCGGTAACCAAGAATAAATTCCAGCAGAGGACTGTTTAATCATGCCTACTCTTAACATTAACTGGTGTGATTTAATTTTAGCCTCAGATGGATTATTTTTTAGTATCGGAATAAATGATTTTGAAAAAAACATTAATTTAAAAAGTTACGTAAATTTAAAATTTCATTAATTACTAATAGATATATAACTATAAAAATACCAGACGTAATTAAAGTACAATAAATTATTTTTTTAGTTATTTTTGGATTTTCTGGGGCCCCAGGGTCAACTCCCTCTATATTTCCCTTTTTTTCACGATTAACGTCTATTGGAAGAATGGCAAAAAAAACTATCCACCACAAGCACACATATACAACTATTGAGCCTGTAATACTCAATTAAATCCTCACTAAATTTATATTTGTGTAAGGTCTTTTTCCTAATTTTTCTTTTGTGTACTTTCTACAAGTTATTTTAAGAGCATCAATTAAATTAGATTCTTGCTTTTTATTATTTAAAGAAAAAGTTTTTGCTGTTTTTTCAATTTCCTCTTCAAGATTAAATGTAAATTCATCTTTTTCGTATATAGGTAAACCTCTAAAAGTTAATAAAGGTTTGTTATGAATATTACCATTTGGAGTGATTACTAATGTTGCTTCTATTAATCCGTTGGTAGATAAATTTTTTCTCTCTTTGATAGATTGGGCATCTTCTTCAACACTTATAGAACCATCTACGTAAAGTCTTCCACTTGGAGCTTTATCATATACTTCAGGTTTATCACCTGGATAAATTCTAACTATATCACCATTCTCTACTCTAACAGGATATGGGACTTGCATTTCTTTAGCAAAATTTATGTGTTCAATCATATGTCTATGTTCACCATGAACAGGTATGACTGATCTTGGTTTTATCCAGTCATACATATCCTTTAAATCTTCTCTATTTGGATGTCCTGATACATGAATAAATTCACTATCTTCAGAAATTACTTCTATACCTTCTCTAACTAATTGATTGTGAAGTTTGTATAATTTTTTTTCATTACCTGGAATGATTTTTGAAGAGAATATAACTGCGTCCCCTCTCTCAACAAAAACATCTGGATGTGTATAATTTGAAATACGGTTCATCGCACCCATTGGTTCTCCTTGGCTACCAGTACATAAGTAAACAATTTTTTCTCTTGAAATATTTTTTGCATCTCTTGCATCAAGTGGTTCAATAACATTTTGCAAGTAACCACATTGCCTAGCAGCTTTATAAATTCTATGCATTGAACGGCCCACCAAAGCAATTTGCCTGCCTGTTTTTTCAGCACAATAAAAGGCAGATTCCATTCTAGCTACATTTGAAGCGAAAGAAGTAATAATTATCCTTTTCTTTAATCTTTCCATTATCTTTAGCATATTTTTTCTTACATCGAGCTCAGATCCTGCTCTTCCTGCACTAAATACATTTGTTGAATCACATATCATTGTCAAAACACCTTCTTCACCAATTTCCTTTAATCTTTTTGAATTCATATTGTCTCCAGTTAATGGATCTGGATCACACTTCCAATCACCAGTGTGTAATATATTTCCAACAGGTGTTTCAATTTTTAGTCCATTAGGTTCTAGTATAGAATGTGTTAATGTAACAAATTCTATTTTAAAAGGACTTAAATCTACAATGCTATTTAACTGAACAACTTCTAGATATCCTGTTACATCAATTTTTTTTTCCTTAAATTTTTCTGAAATTAACACTGATGTAAATGGAGTAGCAAATATTTTACATTTTAGTTTTGGCCATATATGAGCAATTGCACCAATATGATCTTCATGTGCATGAGTTAGAACAATACCTAATAAGTCATCTTTTTTATCAACAATAAATCCAGGGTCAGGATATATTAAATCAACTCCAGGAATTGCATCATCTGCAAAAGTAACTCCTATATCTACAATTATCCATTTTCTATTATCTGGATTACCATAGGCGAATAAATTCATATTCATCCCAATTTCTCCGGATCCCCCTAAAGGGCAAAAAATTAATTCTTCTTTCATTTATTTAAATACATAGCAGCCTTTAAAACTCCATCAGTAGTTAAATTAGACTTTATTTTTACTCTTAGTTTTAAAGAATTTTTAAACATTTTTGCTAGTCCACCAGTAAATATTATTTTATATTTTTTTTTGGTTTGTTTAATAATGGAATGAATTATATTGTCAATCAGACCAGAATAACCGAAGAAAAATCCTGAATTAATTGCACTTATAGTATTTTTACCTACAACATTATTTGATTTTTTAAATTTTACATTAGGTATTAAAAATGCTTTTTTTGATAAATTTTCTAATGATAGATTGATTCCAGGAGCAATTACCCCTCCGTTATAACTATTTGCTGAGATTACATCAAAATTAGTTGCTGTTCCAAAATCTACTACGATATAA
>CACGFJ010000043.1 GCA_902572225.1 uncultured Pelagibacteraceae bacterium
AGATGATCTAAATATTCCTGAATATTTAGTAAAAATTACCAAATTTTCTACATCTTCAAGGCAAGCGCTGGAATATTCTAAGCTTATTTTTGATTTATTTGTAAAAAGAGAATTAATAAAAATTTCAGGAGAAGTAATAGATCAAGCAAAACTAAATGATCTTGGAATTGATGGTCAAAAAATAATTGAGGATTACGAAAAATCTTTATTCGATCTTGCTGAAAAAGGATCCTTTAGTTCGTCTTTAGTAAAATTTGATGAAGCAATGAGACAAACTATTGAAATGGCTTCAAATGCTTATAAAAATGACGAGGGTATAGTTGGGGTTCCAACAGGCTTAAAAGATTTGGATGATAAACTTGGAGGATTACATAAATCAGATCTTGTTATTATAGCTGGAAGACCATCTATGGGTAAAACTGCTTTAGCAACAAATATTGCTTTTAATGCTGCTAAAAAAATTCAAGAAAATGGTGATAGAAGTTCAATAGCATTTTTTTCTCTAGAAATGTCATCAGAGCAACTTTCAACTAGAATACTTGCGGAACAATCAAGAATAAAATCTAACGATATTAGAAGAGGTAAAATTTCAGAGGAACAATTTGATAAATTTATAGAAACTTCAAAAGACATATCTGAACTGCCTCTATACATTGATGAAACACCTGCGATAACAATTGCAGCATTAAGTAATAGAGCTAGACGAATTAAAAGATTATATGGCCTAGATATGGTAGTAATTGATTATATTCAATTGATGAGAGCATCAAACTCTAATAATGGAAGAGTTCAAGAAATTTCAGAAATTACTCAAGGGTTGAAGGCTTTAGCAAAAGAGCTGGCAGTGCCTGTTTTAGCTCTTTCTCAACTTTCAAGAGCTGTTGAACAAAGAGATGATAAAAAACCTCAATTATCAGACTTAAGAGAATCGGGATCAATTGAGCAAGATGCTGATGTGGTCATGTTTGTTTATAGGGAAGCATATTATTTGCAAGGAAAAGAGCCAAGACCCGCAACAGTGGAGCATGCAGAATGGCAAGCAAAAATGAATGAAGTTTCCCATTTAGCTGAGTTGATAATTCAAAAACAAAGGCATGGTCCAACTGGCAATGTAATGCTTGAATTCGAGGCAATGTTTACCAAATTTAAAGATATTCAAAATAATTAAATTAAATTATAAAAGCTAATAGTTGATGTTAGCAAAATTTTATCAAAATATTGTTTTAAAAAAACCAAGTTTAATTTTAATTTTATTATTAATTTGCTTATGTTTTTTTGGATATCATTCAAAAAACTTTAGACTTGATGCATCCTCTGAAACATTATTAATAGAAGGTGATCCAGATTTAAAATACCTGAATGAAATAAACGATAGATATGGTGCAAAAGAATTTTTAGTTCTTACTTACACACCAAAAAAGAGAATGATGGACGAGTCTTCAATAAAAAATCTATTAAAGCTTAAAAACCAAATTCAACAACTAAACTGGGTACATAGTGTAATAACACTATTAGATATTCCTTTATTAAGTAGTTCAGATGAGCCACTTATAGAAAGACTTCAAAACTACTCTACACTAACATCGCCGAACATTGATAAAGAAAGAGGATTTAATGAAATATTGAATAGTCCTGTTTTCAGAAATTTTGTTATCAGCGAGGATGGTAAAACATCTGGTATTATAGTGTACTTAAAATCGAAAGATAAAGTTACAGAGTTCAAAAGCAAAATAGAAGAAGAATTATATAAAGATAATTTAAAAAAACAAAACCATCAAAATATTTTGGAAATAAGACAAGTAATTAAAAATTTTGATTCAACTAGTAAAATTCATTTAGGAGGCATTCCTATGATTGCTGATGATATGATGACCTTTATAAAAAATGATATAATAGTTTTTGGACTTGGTGTTTTTGTCTTTATTATTGCTACTCTTTGGTATGTTTTTAGAAAATTAATATGGGTAATTGTCCCTATTAGTAGTTGTTTTTTTTCAGTATTAATAATGACTGGACTTTTGGGCCTCTTGGGATGGAAAGTTACTGTTATATCATCAAACTTTATTGCTTTAATGTTGATATTGACGATGGCTATGAATATTCACATAAGTACTAGGTATCTTCAACTTTCAAAACAATTTCCAAAATTAAATAAATTTAAGATCATCTCTTTAACAACAAGTAAGATGTTTTGGCCTATATTATATACAGCTTTAACAACTATATTTGCTTTCTTATCTCTCGTGTTTAGTGAAATAAAACCAATAATAGATTTTGGATTTATGATGACTTTTGGTCTAATTATATCATTTCTTATAACTTTTAGTCTATTGCCAACATTAATTAATTTATTAAATTTTAATAAAGTTTCTTTAAAAGAAGAGAAAGGTACCAACATAACTAATTTCTTTGGCAATATTTCAGTTTCAAACCAAAATACTATATTTGGTTCAACTTTAATAATTATATTTCTCAGTATATTAGGAATTTCAAAGCTTGAAGTAGAGAATAGTTTTATAAATTATTTTGATAAAAAAACAGAAATTTATAAAGGAATGAAACTTATAGATGAAAAGCTGGGAGGTACGACTCCACTTGAAGTTATTTTAAAATTTCCAAAAAAAGACGAAATTGAACAAAAATCAGATGATGAAGAGGATGATTGGGGTGATGAAGATGAAAATGATGAAAAATATTGGTTTACTAAAGATAAAATTAATAAAATAAAAAAAGTGCATAATTATTTAGATTCCCTGGAGCCAGTTGGAAAAGTTCTTTCTTTTTCTTCAATAATTGAGGTTGCTACTCAATTAAATAATAATAAAGAACTTGGATCTTTAGAAATGGGAGTCTTGTATACAAAGATACCTGATAACATAAAAAAAGAAATTGTTGATCCATACATATCTATAAAAGACTCTGAGGCTAGAATAAGCTTAAGGATAAAAGACTCACTAGATAATCTGAGGAGAAATGATTTACTTATTAAAATAAATTCAGATCTTGAAAATAAATTAAATTTAAAAAAAGATGAATATAAATTAGGTGGAGTATTAATTCTGTTTAATAATCTTTTACAAAGTTTATTTAAATCTCAAATTTTGACTCTTGGTTTCGTTATGCTTGGAATTCTGATAATGTTTATTATTCTTTTCAAAAATTTAAAATTGGCTTTAATAGGTGTTGTGCCAAATTTTATAGCAGGTTTTTTTATATTAGGTTTAATTGGATTATTGGGAATTCCTCTTGATATGATGACAATTACAATAGCAGCAATAACTATAGGTATAGCAGTAGATAATAGCATTCATTATATTTATAGATTTAAAGAGGAGTATTCAAAATTAAAAAATTATAATAAGACACTAAAACTGTGTCATTCAACAGTCGGTAAAGCTATTTTAAATACTTCAATCACAATAGTTTTTGGATTTTCAATTTTAGTAATGTCAAATTTTATACCAACAATTTACTTTGGTGTATTCACGGGGATTGCTATGTTACTTGCAATGGTTTCAGTTTTAACACTTTTACCTTCCTTATTGCTTAAAATTAAACCATTCAATTAATGATTGAAGCTATTCAGGAATTTTTAATACAAGTAACATTATTTGATT
>CACGFJ010000044.1 GCA_902572225.1 uncultured Pelagibacteraceae bacterium
GAATATTTTTTTTGTATTTACTTAGTTTGATTGTATCGTTTAAAAAAAGGGAAACTGCACCAGCATAATTTGGAGTAAAATTTTCTTTGTAAGGAAGTAGAACTGAGATTTTCATTTATAAAAAATTAGATTTTATTTTATTTCTAAGTTTATAGTTTTTTTTTAAGTTTATATTCTTCACTCATGGCCTTAGATTTTGAATCATAACTCCTACTATAGGCTAATATCCATTTTCTACCTCTTGTAAATTTTGCTCCTTTAGAAGCATTATGATTAGCCAATCTTTTCTTTAAATTGTTAGTATATCCAACGTAACTAAGATATTTTTGTTTATTTTGAGATATAATTAAATAAACAAAGTATTTCATTTTGGCGGTCCCTAGGGGAATCGAACCCCTTTTAGTTGATTATGAACATTGTGTTTGTTAGCTTTTTTTATCATTAAAATTCAAATATGTAAGTTCAGTGTGCCCAGATTGTGCCCAGAATTAATTTACATAATCACTGAAGAAAGCCTTCCTATTTTCTGCTTCAGCTATCATTTTTTTGATTTTTGCAACCGTCATGAAGCATTCTAAGTAAACAGTTGCCTCAGTAATAAGCTTTCCAAGATCTTTATTTAATAAATCTCTGTTATTTGGTGGTAAAAAATTTAATCCATTAGCTTTTGCAAATGTTCTAAGCGTTGAGGATTTAATTCCAAAGTTAAAACTCTCAATTCCTTCTTTCTTACCAAAATTAGCAACAGCCACCCCCACTACATTACCTTTTTGGTTAATAATTGGTCCTCCGCTATTACCCTGGTTAAGAGCAGCATCTGTTTGAAATTCAGAATAGTTGTCTCCATATCCTGCCAAAGCAGTAACACTACCTTTTGAGGTTTTAATCGCAGCACTAACTTTTTTACCTAAAGGATACCCTGCAATAATAATATCTTCTAAAAGTTCAGCATCTTCAGTTGCAACTGGGTAAACTTTCGTTGGGTTAAGATTTACCTTTAAAATTGCCAAATCATTTTTTTTATCTGTTGCTAATACAGTTGCTTCTACTTCTTTTCCTTTAAAAGTTAATTTATTGGTTTCACATCCCTCTATTACGTGATGGTTTGTTATTATATGTCCTGAAGATGATACAAAAAATCCTGTTCCTGAAGCTGCAGCTATAATTTTATTATCATCAGGACTATTCTCTGGTTTTTTTTTTTTAGGTTTAGAAAATTTTTTATTATGAGCAATTAAATTATCAGGCCATTCTCTAGTCCAACTATCAGTTAATGACCCAGATGCGGACTGGCCTTGAATTGTAATATTGTAATTACATTTCCAACTAATTCTATTATCGGATACTAATGTTAATCGTAAATCTTCATTTGCAAATGTATGTGTAATTGTTCTATTATCTTTTGCATAGTTGTTAACTGTGCAAATTCCAGTGTATCGATTTGTTTGTGATGAAGTAAATTCACTTATGATTTTGTCATCCTTAAGTTGAATCATTATATATGAATTTCCATTCTTAGTTATTGCCACAACATCTGAAGGTCCAAATTTATCAGCAGGTCTTCTCCACAAACCTTCAACTTTATCTAATTTTCTATTTTCAAAATATTCTTGTATAGCTTGTTCATTAGACGCTGCAAAAGATAATTCACATAATAACAAACTCAGAACCACGATCCCTAAAAGTTTTTTCATGTTTAATCTCTATATTTTGCTTTAAATTTTTTAGGATAGTTTTTTAATTCCCTTTCACATATGTTGAAGTTTCCTTCATAGTTTAAATCCTTAAGTTTTTCATTTAATGGTTTTTTATTATATATTTCACCCCATGAAGTTCTATAGTCAGCACAGTTTTCAAGTAACTTTTCATCTTGATCAATACAACTTGTTAAAATCAAACCCAGAACCACTATCCCTAAAAGTTTTTTCATTAACGGACTATATCAGTGTGCCCAGATTGTGCCCAGTGTTAATGGAGATTGAATTTAGGTTGAATAACCTTACTTAGTATGGCGGTCCCTAGGGGAATCGAACCCCTCTTTCATGGATGAAAACCATGTGTCCTAACCGATAGACGAAGGGACCAGAGATGGAGTTTCTATTGCAATTATTAAAAATAATCAAGCTATAGGTTCCTCACTTTTTATAATTTCTATTGTAGATTCTTTGTGTGTGACAAGAGTTTCTGTAATAAATTTTGTATTTTCTTTTTTTACAGCTGCTACCATTTCAGTATTAGTAATACCTGTCGCACAAAAAATACTATCTCCTTTTACTATTTCATTTAATTCATATTTTTTATTTAGGTCAGATATTCCCATTTTTTTAGCTCTAGCTTTATCTTGATCAGTAGTAAATAAAAATCTTCCTTGAAATTTACATCCATAAGCATCCAGAGCTGCTGCAGAGATTACTCCTTCAGGACCCCCTCCAATGCCTAAAAATAAGTCAATATTATATCTACTATCTGTTACTAATAGAGAGCCACAAATATCACCGTCTGAAATTAATTTTAAATTTACATTTAATGATTTTAATTCTTCAATAATATCTTTATGTCTTGGTCTATCGAGAATACATACTGTAAGTTTATCAATATTTTTGTTTTTGGCTTCAGCAATATTGGAAATATTTTTTATTATTGGATAATCTAAATCTGTCGCATCGAATGGAACATCTTTGCCCACTGCAATTTTATTCATATAGGTTTCTGGAGCATTAAATAAATTTCCTTTTTCAGAAATTGCTAAAACAGATATGGCTCCCGGAATATTTTTTGCAGCAAAATTTGTTCCTTCAAGTGGGTCTACGGCTATATCTAAATATGGACCATTACCCTTGCCCAGTTTTTCACCTATATAGAGCATTGGTGCTTCATCAAGTTCGCCCTCACCTATCACCACTTCTCCGTTAATTTCTAGATTATTTAAATCGTTTCTCATAGAGTCTGTTGCAGCTTTATCAGCAATTTTTTTATTTTCTTTACCAAGAAATTGATAACAATTAATTGCAGCTCTGGAGGTAACTTTTACAAGTTTATTAATTAGATCTTTATCTAAAGACATTAAATATTTTCAACAGTGGATTCTTCTGAACTATATTTCAATCTTGCTTCAAATTCACTTAATCTTTTCCACACCGAAATCAATTCTACAATTGTAGACCAGCTTCTAACTAAATATTGTAGTGAATTTTCAACTCTTCCAAATGCTC
>CACGFJ010000045.1 GCA_902572225.1 uncultured Pelagibacteraceae bacterium
GCTGCATCATCTTTAGCTGCTCCAGCCGTTGCCAAAGAAAGAATTGAAGCTTCTATGGTAGCTACATGGGGAAGAGATTTCCCAGGTTTAGGAACTGGTGCGCAAAGATTTGCTCAAAGAATTACAGACATGAGTGATGGAAGAATTCAAGTCACTTACTATGCAGCAAACGAAAGGGTTAAAGCGTTTGACTCATTTGATGAAGTTGCTTCAGGTAACTCGCAAATGTATCACGCTGCTGACTACTACTGGGTTAAAAAAGATCCAGCTTGGGGTTACTTTACAGCTGTACCTTTCGGTTTCACTTATACTGAAATGAACGCATGGATTAGATTTGCTGGTGGTCAACAATTATGGGATGAACTATCAGACAAATTCGGTCTAAAAAACTTTATGTGTGGAAGCACAGGAGTTCAAATGGGTGGATGGTTTAACAAGAAAATTAGAAGCCCTAATGACTTCAAAGGTCTTAAAATGCGTATGCCTGGATTAGGTGGACAAGTTATCGGTAAACTTGGAGGATCTCCAGTTTCACTTCCTGGTGGACAAATTTACGAAAACCTTGTTTCTGGTGCAATTGATGCAACAGAGTGGGTAGGTCCATGGAATGATGAAGCTATGAAATTCCAAGAAGCTGCTAAATACTACTACTATCCTGGAATGCACGAGCCAGGATCTATGTTAGCATGTGGTACTAACAAATCTTGGTTTACAAGCTTATCAAAATCAGATCAGCTATTAATTGAAGCTGCAGCTGCGATGGAAAATGACGTTATGATGTCAGAGTACAACGCTAAGAATGGTGCTGCGCTTGCAAGATTAATAAACGATCATGGTGTTAAACTAGAGAAGTTTAGCGACAAAGTTTATGATGGTTTTGCTAAAGCTGCTAATGAAGTATTTGAGGAAACAAGAGCAAGCAGTGGTCTCGCTGAGAGAATCCACTCTAGTTTCTTACAGGCTAGAAAAGACATTGGTTCTTGGACCAACTTGTCTGACTCACCTTACATTTCTCAAAGAAACAGAGCATTAGGAATGTAATCTAACTAAATTTAGTTATTAAAGGGCCCTTAATTGGGCCCTTTTTTTTTAAACAAAATCGAGTATTACTTAGGTATTTTAAAATACTATGGTGACAAAAAATTCAAATCTTTCTCTATATCTCAGAATAATCAGTTATTCAGTTTTAGCTTTTACTTTAGCATTTCTTATTAATAATGTTTTAACAGTTTGGAGTGATTGGCCAGGAATAAAAAAAATTTTTTCACATCATGAGATGTTTGGATTTAAGAAAAAAGCTCTAGAGGGATCTGATTTAAATTATGGTTATATGCAAATTGGATTGTATTTGATTTGTATTGCTGCAGTCGTTTTTTATGTTTTTAAAACATACAGTCAAACTTTGGAGCAAGATTCAAAAATTTTATCAAGATTTTCAGCATATCTTGTTAGATCATCATTTTGGGCAGTATTTTTAGTTGGCGTAGCTGACTTTGTTATATCTTTTATGGTTGTTGAAAGATTATGGGAAGCAATCTTCAGTCCTGAAGTAAAAGCATTGATGGTTAAAGCCCCAGTCAGAATTACTTATATTCACTTTCCAATAATATTAATCTCTTTCGTGATTGGATATTTTACGAAATCAGTTGGCTTTATTTGGCTAGCAGTATTGGTTGTAGTAAGTGAATTCGTAATTGTATTATCAAGATTTATATTTTCATACGAACAAGCATTTCAAGGGGATCTAGTTAGATTTTGGTATGCTGCACTTTACTTATTTGCTAGTGCATACGCTTTAATTCATGAAGGGCACGTAAGAGTTGACGTACTCTATTCTTCTTTTAGTGAAAAAAAGAAGGCATGGACAAATATGGTTGGATCGGCAGTTCTAGGAGTACCACTTACATTAATAGTTATATTTTTAGGTCTAAACGGAAAAGCCAGCATTATAAATGGTCCTGTTGTAGCTTTTGAAGTTACGCAACAAGGATCTAATGGTCTCTATCTTTTATATTTGATGGCTGTTTATCTAGCTGTTTTTGCTGTTACGATGTTAATTCAATTTACTAGCTATTTTATGGAAAGTAGTCACAAAATTTTAAAAGGTGTCAAAAATTAAATTATGGAAACATTCTTTTTAGCTGTTCTAGTTGTGATAATGATTGTTGCTCTTGCATCGGGTTACCCGGTTGCTTTTGCACTACCTGGTTCAGCTATAATTGCAATTGGTTTAGCTGCATTTTTTTGGCTACATATTTGAGGGAGACTCCAGTGCCTTTTTTGCAGTAGATGGTCCTATAGAATGGCTCGTTGCTGGTATTACAAATTTTAGGAGTAATTACTGGGATGTAGAAACAGATACTTTGATCGCAATTCCTTTATTTATTTTCATGGGAATTATGCTTCAAAAATCAAAAATTGCCGAAGACTTATTAATAACAATGGGCCAATTATTTGGACCAATTCCTGGTGGTTTAGGAATTTCAGTTATATTTGTTGGAGCTCTATTAGCAGCAACGACTGGTATCGTTGGAGCAACTGTAATTGCGATGGGACTAATTTCGTTACCAACAATGTTAAATAACAAGTATGACAGACAACTTGCTAGTGGAATAGTTTGTTCATCAGGAACATTAGGTCAAATTATTCCTCCATCAATTGTTTTAATTATTATTGCTGACCAGTTGGCAAGTGCATCTGATGTTGCAAACAACTTAAGACAAAATGATTATAAAGCCTTAACTGGTGAATTTAATATGCCAGGTGAATTTAGAGTAGGTTCATCAAGTGCAGGTGATATGTTCTTAGGAGCACTTTTACCAGGTCTTGTTTTAGTTGCTCTTTATATGATCTATGTGTTTATTTTTGCTAGAATAAAGAAAGGTGTTGCACCACCAGTTCCATTTAAAGGAAATTTTGATTTAAAATTTTGGTTAAGAGTAGTTGTAATTATCATACCACCACTTGCATTAATATTTGCTGTATTAGGTTCAATTTTAATGGGTATTGCTACTGTAAACCAAGCAGGTTCAATTGGAGCAATTGGTGCCACTTTGATGGCTGGTTATAGATTATATGAAGGAAAGAAAAGTGCTTTCTATCCTTTAATTTTAATTATTGGATC
>CACGFJ010000046.1 GCA_902572225.1 uncultured Pelagibacteraceae bacterium
AGTCTATAAGATAGTAGAGCACCGATGTCACAATTATTCAATGATTTCCAAAAACAAGATGTAAAATTTGATATCATAAAATTAAAACAAGCTTGTAATGAAGTATTAAAAATAAAAGGTTTTGATACAAGTCTTGGAATACCTCACTTCGCCGGTATACCTCTAAATCAAATTCCAGGTGATCCAGATTCTGTTAAAGGAAATAATGTAAGAGGCATTTATTGGACTAAACCAGATAGTACAGGTGTTGAGGTACAGAGGGAAAGTAAAATTGATGAACATAAATACACAGAATTTGTTGACGACTTTAAATATACATATTTCAAAGAAGTTTATGATCAATTAAAAATAAAGTATAAATTAGGTAGGATGAGACTTCTTCTTAAAGAGCCAAGATCAACATTGAGTTGGCATAGAGATCCTGAGCCAAGGCTTCATATACCTATATACACAAATCCTGGAGCAATCATGGTCGTTGATAATGTTGCAAAACATATGCCAGCAGATGGCTCTGTTTGGATTACTAATAATACTAAATATCACAATGCATTTAATGGGGGTGAAGAAAATAGAGTTCACCTTGTTGCTTGTGTTTTAAATTACAAATTTAATTAAATTGAAAAAAATTTTTATTGCTTCAGATCATGGCGGTTTTAATTTAAAGAGGAATATTTTAAAATACTTTAAAAAAAATTATCCAATAAAAGATCTGGGACCAAAACAAAATCAGAATTCTGTTGATTACCCTGATTTTGCTCATAAACTTTGTAAACAAGTGGCGAAAAATAAGAATCATGTAGGAATACTTGTTTGTGGTTCAGGAGTAGGAATGTCTATTGCTGCAAACAAAAATAAGGGAATACGTGCAGCTTTATGCTATTCAGTAAAAAATGCCAAATTATCGCGATTGCATAATGATGCAAATGTTATAACATTAGGAGAAAGGCTTATTAAAAAAACAGTTGCCTTAAAATGTGTTGAGAGCTTTCTAAAAACTGATTTTGAAGGTGGTAGGCATATAAGAAGAATTAAAAAAATATAGGTAAATAAATGTCTAGTGAAAAAAAATATTTAAATACTCAATATGAAAACTTTTTTGAAAAAAAATTGTCTGAAGCTGATCCGGAAATATTTGATGCAGTAAATAAAGAATTAATCAGACAACAAAATCATATCGAATTAATTGCATCAGAAAACATTGTTTCACAAGCTGTTTTAGAGGCACAAGGCTCAGTACTAACAAATAAGTATGCTGAAGGTTACCCAGGTAAAAGATATTATAACGGTTGTGAACATGTTGATGTTGCTGAGTCACTTGCTAACGATAGATTAAAAAAACTCTTTAATTGTAAATTTGCGAATTCACAACCTCATTCTGGTGCACAAGCTAATGGAGCAGTGTTTTTAGCACTATTAAAGCCAGGTGATACTTTTATGGGAATGAGTTTAAATTCTGGTGGACATATTACTCATGGTCTTAAAATTGCAATGTCAGGTAAATGGTTTAATGCAATAAGCTACGATGTAGATAAAACCTCTGAATTAATCGACTATGACGAAGTTGAAAGATTAGCAATTGAAAATAAACCTAAACTTATAATTGCTGGAGGTAGTGCATACTCTAGGATAATTGATTTTAAAAAATTTAGAGAAATTGCTGATAAGGTTGGAGCATTCTTTATGGTAGATATGGCTCATTTTTCAGGTCTTGTTGCTGGTAAAGGTTATCCAAATCCTGTTGATCATGCTCATGTCGTTACATCTACAACTCATAAAGTTTTTAGAAGCGCCAGAGGTGGAATTATTTTAACAAATCATGAGGATATTTATAAAAAAATTAATACAGCTGTATTTCCTGGTTATCAGGGTGGCCCTCTGATGCATATAATAGCAGCAAAAGCAGTTGGATTTAAAGAAGCATTAGAACCTTCTTTCAAAGAATACATATCCAATGTTCTAACTAATGCAAAAATTCTCGCAGAAACATTAAAAACAAATGGTTTTAAGATTTATTCTGGAGGAACAGATACTCATTTAATGTTGGTAGATTTAAGACCTTTTGGTGTCAAAGGTAATGCTGCAGCTGAAAGTTTATCAAGAGCCAATATAACATGTAATAAAAATGGAATTCCTTTTGATACAGAAAGTCCAATGGTAACGTCAGGTATAAGACTAGGTTCTCAAGCAGCAACAACTCGAGGTTTTGGTTTAAATGAATTTAAAATTGTTGGTGAACTAATTACTAAAGTAATTAAAGGTTTGTCATCAAACCCTGACGATAATACAAAAATAGAAGATGAAGTAAGAAAAGAAGTTGTTGATTTATGTTCAAATTTCCCAATTTATAAAAATTTGGGATAATGAATTATGATTTGTCCTATATGTAAAAAGGGAGAAACTTCAGTTGTAGACTCCAGACCCACTGAAGACGGAACAGCTATTAGAAGAAGAAGATTGTGTATTTGTGGACAAAGATTTACCACTTTTGAAAGAGTACAATTCAGAGAATTAACCGTAGTAAAAAAAAACGGAAGAAAATCTACTTTTGATAGAGAAAAATTATCAAAATCAATATATGTAGCACTTAAAAAAAGACCAATAGATACAGAGACAGCAGAAAAATTTATATCTAAAATATCAAGATCTTTAGAGGAGCTAGGTCAGAGTGAAATTTCTTCAAACACAATCGGTACAATGGTAATGGAAGGATTAAAAGAATTGGACCCAGTAGCTTATGTAAGATTTGCATCAGTATATAGAAATTTTAGAGAAGAAAAAGACTTCGTTCAATTTGTTGATAAAATTGATGTCTTTAAGAAAAGATAAATCATCAGAAAATAATAAAGCATTCATGAGATTGGCACTAGAACTTGCCAATCAAAATAAAGGACTAACAGGACTAAATCCATCGGTCGGATGTGTAGTAACACACAAAGATGAAATCATTTCTTACGGAAAGACAGATATTAATGGTCGACCTCATGCTGAAGTAGAAGCCT
>CACGFJ010000047.1 GCA_902572225.1 uncultured Pelagibacteraceae bacterium
TTACCAAAATATAAAGTTTACTTTTCAAAATAAGGAATACCAATTTAAAACTAGCCTAATTGGAAAAATACAAATTAAGAATTTGATGATGGCTGTTGCAGCAGCTATTAAAAGTAATTTAAATATTGATGATATTGTTAAAAACCTTAAGTATATTAAACCCGCAAAAGGAAGACTTGAGATAATCGGAACAACCAAAGATAATTCTATTTTTATTTTAGATTATGCTCATACTCCAGAGGCACTCAAAACCAGTATAGAAAATATTAAGGAACAATATGGTTTAAGAAAAATTAATATTGTATTTGGATGTGGTGGTGAAAGAGATAAAGAAAAAAGGTCAATAATGGGTAAAATTGCTAACAAACTATGTAATTACATTTATCTTACAGATG
The DNA here is from genome assembly GCA_902572225.1 of uncultured Pelagibacteraceae bacterium. Taxonomy (GTDB): domain Bacteria; phylum Pseudomonadota; class Alphaproteobacteria; order Pelagibacterales; family Pelagibacteraceae; genus Pelagibacter. The sequence continues at coordinate 396 of CACGFJ010000047.1, forward strand.
ATAATCCTAGAAGTGAAAATCCAGAAAGTATCAGAGCAAGTATTAAGAAATCAATTTTACCATCTAAAATGATTGAAATACCATCAAGAAAATTAGCTATAAAAACAGCAATTTTAAATAGTAAGTCTGATGAGGTTTTAATTATTGCAGGAAAGGGACATGAAAACACTCAAGAATATATTAAAAAAAATAAATTTTCTGACAAAGATAATATAAGAAAATCAATAATTTTGAAAAATAGATCTTTATCAAATGATTGGAAATTAAATATACTTAAAGAAATTATAAATAACAAAAAAATAGATAGAATAAAAAATTTAAAAATTAGCACTAATTCGAAAGAACAGAATAAAGGTAAAATTTTCCTTGGTATTAAGGGTAAATCTTTCAATGGAAATGATTTTGCAGACGAAGCTCTAAAAAATGGAGCAAAATTAGCAATAGTTCAAAATAACAAAAATGATAGTAAAAAAAAGATTAATGTTAAAAGCACTCTAGAATTATTAATTAAAATTTCACAAAAGATAAGAATTTCTTCAAATTCATCTCAAGTTGCAATTACAGGGTCTTCAGGCAAAACCTCATTGAAAGAATTGTTAGGACAATGTCTTCAAAAAAATTATTCCACAACATTTTCAAAAAATTCATTCAATAATAAATTTGGTTTACCGATTTCTTTAATAAATTTAAATAAGGATACGACTTATGGAATATTTGAAATTGGAATGGATAAAAAAGGAGAAATAGACTATTTATCAAAAATAATTAAACCAGACGTTGGAGTTATTACCAATATTAGTTATGCGCACGCTAAAAATTTTAAATCCTTATTTGATATAGCTAAAGCCAAATCAGAGATTATTTTTAACATAAGAAAAAATGGTACAATTGTATTGAATAAAGATGATAAATTTTTTAATTTTTTTTCAAATTTAGCAAATAAAAATAATTTAAATATCATTTCTTTTGGTAAACATAGAAATTCCAATATTAGATTATCTAAATTAAAAAAATCTACAAAATCTTATATCATTTATATTGACGTAGCTTCTAAGACTTTTAATTTTAAAATTAATAATAACTTATTACCTTATTTGGATAATATTTTGGCTTCTATAGCAGTTTGTAAAAGTTTAGATATCACTGGTGAAATAAAAAGTAACTTTTTTTCTAATTATAAAATACCAAGTGGTAGAGGAAATATAAAAAAATTCACTGTAGGGTCTAAAAAAGTTAACATTATAGATGAAAGTTATAATTCAAATCCATTATCTCTGAATTTTTCAATTAAGAAATTTGATAATTTAAAAGTAAATCCAAATAAAAAATTTATGCTATTAGGTGACATGTTAGAATTAGGAAAATTTTCAAAAAAACTTCATATTGAAGCTGCAAAAGATATCAATAAGGCGAAGTTCAAAAAGTTGTTTGTTTATGGGAATTATATCACAGAAACATTTAACAAAATTAGAACACAAAAAAGAGGAAAAATACTTAAATCAACTAGTGAAATTCTTAATATAATAAAAAATGATTTAAATAATGGTGATTTTTTAATGATAAAGGGCTCAAATTCTACAGGACTTAACCAAATAACAAAACAAATTGGATCAAAATCTTAATGTTGTTTGAACTTTTTTCAATTCTAGTAGATCAATTTAGTTTTTTGAATGTTTTTAAATATTTAACAGTAAGAACTGGTCTTTCTATGTTTACAGCTATGGTTGTTGTTTTTTTAGTTGGAAACCCATTAATTAATTTTTTTTCTTCAAAACAGATTCATAATCCAATCAGAGAAGATGGACCTAGCGATCATATAATTAAAAAAATTGGAACACCTACAATGGGAGGACTAATAATATTACTAGGTGTTTTTTCAGGAGTATTGCTATGGGGTGACTTATCAAATCCATACAATTGGTTTTTAATATTTATTGCAGCTTCTTTTGGATTATTAGGAGCTTATGATGATTATAAAAAAATAAAGTTAAAAAGTTCGCATGGAATTTCTTCTAAACTTAAGTTCTCTCTACAAATTATTTTAGCCTTGATTGGTATATTTATACTTTATATCACAAGTAATTCTGATCAAATAAACAATCTATATTTTCCTTTTTTCAAAAACTTAGTAATAAATCTTGGGTGGTTTTTTATACCTTTTTATATGTTCATATTAGTTGGAGCCTCAAATGCAGTTAATTTAACAGATGGTTTGGACGGATTAGCAACAGTTCCGGTTATGTTGGTTGCTGCTTGTTTTGCATTTATTAGTTACGTTTCTGGTAATATAATTTTTTCTGATTATCTTCAGATCGCATATATAGAGGGTGTAGGAGAAGCTTCGATTTTTTGTGGATCAATAATCGGGGCTTGTTTAGGTTTTTTATGGTTTAATGCACCACCAGCAAAAATTTTTATGGGAGACACTGGATCTCTATCATTAGGTGGTTCACTGGGAGCGGTTGGCATAATAACTAAGCACGAAATCGTGTTAGCAATAACAGGCGGATTGTTTGTTTTAGAAGCTGTTTCTGTAATAGTTCAAGTTATTTCCTATAAATTAACAGGTAAAAGAATATTTAAAATGGC
>CACGFJ010000048.1 GCA_902572225.1 uncultured Pelagibacteraceae bacterium
ATGATGATGTTGGTCGTCTATTTTTAGGCGGATGATTAATTCAAAGTATTTTTTCAAAGGAATTCTTTGTGCAAAAGAATTCGATAGCCCTGCAATTGCTCTTGGTTTAAGCTTTTTAGCAATAGGTGCATTACTAAAAAATTTAGGCTTTACAATTCAAGAAAGTATTTTTTCTACATTTTTAACTTATGCATTACCTGGCTCACTTGTGATGGCAGAATCGATTTTGATTGGCGTTTCGTTACTTAATTTATTTTTTGCAGTTTGGTTAGTTAATGCAAGATTGTATCCGATGACTGTATCTTTAATGCCATTGTTAAAGCACCAAAGTCAACCAAGATGGAAGTATTATCTTTCATGTCATTTTGTTGCAGTATCTTCGTGGTTAATTCTAAAAAATAATTATAAAGAAATTGAAAAAAAATTTAGAGTCGATTTTTGGATAGGAATTGGAACTGCAACTTGGTTGATAGCAATTTTTTCAACTATTTTAGGTTATTATTCTGCTGATTTCTTAAATAGAGAAATGATGATTGGATTAGCTATAATTAATCCAATTTATTTTACTTGTACAATGATAGGAGTGATGAAGTCTATACAGTTAAATGTTTCAATAATTTTAGGAGCTATCTTAGGACCCTTATTTTATCTTATTAGTCCTGATTGGTGTGTTTTGATTGGTGGATTTATAGCTGGAACTGTTGCATTTGTAATAGGAGAGAAAAATGTCAGCTAATATTGTTTTAATAATAGTTATTACATCTTTAGCAACTTATATCTCAAGGTTTTTAGGAGCTTTTACTTCTGAAATAATCGATGAAAATACTAAAATATATAGGTGGTTTAATTATTTAGCCTATTCGACATTGGCGGCTTTAATTTCCAGAATGATAATATTTCCAGCTGGTGCACTTTCTGACAGTAATTACTTGTCCAGATTTATTGTTGTGCTTTTAGCAATAATAATTTTTAAATTAACTAGAAATAATTTAGTTTACCCAACTTTATTCTCTGCTATCATTATGTTTTTATTAAGTAGCTTTACGATATAAATGAAAAAAATTATTTTAATATTATTCTTAATTTTAATACCAGGTATTTCACAAGCAGCATGTGATGATCCTTTAACTGATGGAGTTGATTATACTAACTGTAGATTTTCAGATGGACAAGATTTGCAAGGTAGTTATTTGCCTAACTCAAACTTATCATTCGCAAGTTTTATACAAGTAAATTTTGATAAAAGTATTATGATGAATTCTAACTTGTCATTTGGAACTTTTCCAGAGTCAACATTTGTTAGAGCTAACTTATATGAGTCAACTCTAGTTGGTGGAAATTTTGAAAAAGCTAATTTTACAGGAGCCAATATGACAAGAGTTGATTTTATGGGCTCAACATTAATTGAAGCAAATTTTCAAAATGCAAATTTAATGGAAGCTAACTTTACTTCATCGAATATGACCAATGCTAATTTTGATGGAGCAAATTTAATTGGAGCAACATGGACTAATGGCGAAACATGTGGACCAAATTCAATTGGAGTTTGTAATAAATAATTAAAATGGATAGCTTAGATACTATTCAAGGGTTTGATATTTCATTTAGCGATTATTCTAAAAGAATCATCAATATTAAAATTGAAGATGAGATTATAGATAAACTAATATTTCCTTTTAAAAAATTTGATATTACAGCTCTTGAATATAAACCCTTTACTAGATTTACACTTGCAAAATCTTTAGATGATTCAACAGGTGGAAAGCTAGGAAAATTTATAAACTCCGTATTAAGAGATAGAGACACTGGTTGTTTTATTATAGGACCTAAAAATAAATCTAAAAAAATCGATAATAATTTCCTTATTAAACTATCTACAGCCGTAACACACTTACTTGGTAATCCAAATTTTGATTCAATGGCTGGAAAATATTATGCAAGATTTCATGTTAAACATGAGGACAATAGCGATTCATATCTTAGAAAAGCATATACAAATATGGATCTTCATACTGATGGTACTTATGTCAAAGAAAAAACTGATTGGTTATTAATGTTAAAAATGGAGGAAGAAAATGTACAAGGTGGAGAAACTGCAATGTTGCACCTTGATGATTGGGAACATTTAGATAGTTTAACTAATGATAAAGTTGGAAAACAAAACTTCTTATGGGGCTCTCCAAAAAGTAAAAATGTTAACTATAAAGTAGAACATCCTGTTTTTTCAGAGGATGAAAATGGAAAACCACAAATTTCTTATATTGACCAATTTCCTGAGCCTAAAAATATGGAACAGGGATTATTTCTACAAAAATTATCAGACTCTTTAGAGGGAAGTCAAAATAAGATCGTAATGCCTTTACCAGTTGGTTTTTCTGTAGTTGCTAACAACTATTTCTGGCTTCATGGTAGAAAACCATTTATAGAAAACAAAAAATTATCAAGAGAATTACTAAGAATTAGAGGTTCTTTTTTTACTAATTAATTAATTTTAGTGATAATAATCACTTAATTTATCATGAAAATTGGATTTATTGGTACAGGACATATCTCAAAATCAGTAATCAATGGAATACTGGGATCAAAATTAAAAATTAATAAAATAATTGTTTCAAAGAGAAATTCAAAAATTTCAAGTGAACTGAAAAGAAAGAGTAAAAAGATAAAAATATCTACTGATAATCAGGATATTATAAATCAATCAAATTGGGTTTTTTTAGCAGTAACACCAAAGATTGGAA
>CACGFJ010000049.1 GCA_902572225.1 uncultured Pelagibacteraceae bacterium
AAGAATTTGCCCCCAGGATAGGCTGTGTGAAGGAAATTGTGTAATAGAGCAATCGGGTCATGGAACAGTAACTATTGGTTCAATAGAAAAATATATCACAGAGAAAGCTTGGGAAAATGGTTGGGTTAAACCAATAGAAATAAATAGTGAAAAAAACGAGAGTGTAGGAATTATAGGTTCTGGTCCTGCTGGACTTGCTTGTGGAGAACAACTCAGAAAAAAAGGATACAAGGTAACTATATATGATCGTTACGACAGAGCTGGAGGGCTACTAATATATGGTATTCCAGGATTTAAATTAGAAAAGCATGTTGTTCAAAGAAGAATAAAACTTTTGGAAGAAAGTGGAATAAAATTTGTCTTAAATTTTGAAGTTGGAAAAGATTCCAGCTTAACGGAGTTAAGAGAAAAACATGATGCAATTTTAATTGCTACAGGAGTTTATAAAGCTAGAGAAGTTAATCTACCTGGTAATGATTTGAGTAATATTTTCCCTGCCATGGAATTTTTGACAGCTTCAAATAAAAAAGGACTAGGTGATAAAGTTGAGTTGTTTGATAACGGAACTTTAAATGCTGAAGGCAAAGATGTTGTAGTAATTGGAGGTGGCGATACAGCAATGGACTGCTTAAGGACTTCGGTAAGACAGAATGCTAAATCTGTAAAATGTTTATATAGAAGAGATAGAGAAAATATGCCAGGATCAGCAAGAGAAGTTGGCAATGCAGAGGAAGAAGGTGTTGAATTCATTTGGTTAACAAGCCCTAAAGAGTTTAAGGGAACAAATAAAATTGAAAGTGTAGTTGTTAATAAAATGAAATTGGGTGAGCCAGATGACAGCGGTAGAAGAAAACCAGTTGTTGAAGAAAATTCAGATTTTGAAATTAAAGCTGATCTTGTAATCAAAGCACTCGGATTTGATCCAGAAGATCTTCCAAAATTATTTAATGAAGAAAAATTACAAGTATCAAGATGGGGAACAATAAAAGCGGATTTTGATACAATGGAAACTAGTATAGAGGGAGTTTTTGCAGCTGGAGATATAGTTCGTGGAGCATCTTTAGTTGTTTGGGGTATAAAAGACGGAAGAGATGCCGCAACATCAATTGATAATTATTTAGAAAGTAAACAAAAACTTAGAGTTGCTTAATGAAGTTAAGAAATAAAAATTTAAAAATTTTAAAAAGTAATCATGTTTACTTGGAAGAAATGGAACATGATGCATGTGGTGTAGGTTTAGTAGCATCCACCGAAGGCCTAAAATCAAGAAAAGTCGTAGAATATGGAATCGATGCCTTAAAAGCTGTTTGGCATAGGGGTGCAATCGATGCAGACGGAAAAACTGGAGATGGTGCTGGAATCCATATTGAAATTCCTAAAGATTTCTTTGAGGAAAAAATTGAAGTCACTGGTCATAAACATGACAATTCTGAACTATGTGTGGGTATGATTTTCTTACCAAGAAATGATTATAGCGCTCAAGAGCAATGTAGAACTATTGTTGAAAGTGAACTAACAAAGAGAAATTTTAGTATCTATGGTTGGAGACAAGTTCCTGTTGATCCCTCTGTCTTAGGAGAAAAAGCTGAACAAACAAGACCTGAAATTACTCAAGTATTGTTCACATACAATGACAAAAAAGTTATCAATAAATCTCTGGAACAAAAATTGTATGAAACTAGAAGAGTAATTGAAAAAGAAGCTCTCAATAATCAATTAAATAATTTTTATATATGTTCATTTAGTTCTAAATCTATCATTTACAAAGGAATGTTTTTAGCAGAAGCTTTGTCAGATTTTTATACTGATTTGAAAGATGAAAGATTTATATCTAGGTATGCAATATTTCACCAAAGATTTTCAACTAATACTGCGCCAAGTTGGGACTTAGCTCAACCATTTAGATCTATAGCGCATAATGGTGAAATAAATACTCTTAAAGGAAATGTTAATTGGATGAAGGTTCACGAAGAAGAGATGTTTAGTCCAGTTTTCGAAGATATAGAGAATCTTAAGCCTGTAATACCAGCTGGCAATTCTGACTCTGCATCATTAGATAATGTTTTTGAGTTATTAAATATTTCTGGACAGCCTGCTCCTCTAGCAAAATTAATGTTAATACCAGACGCTTGGTCAAAAAAAAATAAGGTATTAAAAAAAGATCATCAACAACTATTCAATTTTTTAAATAGTACCATGGAGCCTTGGGATGGGCCAGCTGCTATAGCTGCAACAGATAATGAATGGGTAATTGTTGCAACTGACAGAAATGGATTAAGACCACTTAGATATACAGTGACAAGAGACAAACTTCTTTTTGCAGGAAGTGAAACAGGAATGATAGATTTAAATGAGAAAAAAATTGTATCTAAAGGAAGATTAGGACCTGGAGAAATATTAGGAGTAAGAATAGAAAAAGGCAAAGTATATTCAAACGATGAAATAAAAAACTACCTTTCAAAAGAATATAAACATTACAACAATCAGATTATTGATCTTGATAAAAAATTAGAGGCAGAAACTGAAAAAGTAGAGCTAGAAGGCCAAAGTTTGAGGAATTTTCAACATTGTTTTGGATATAGTATAGAAGATTTAGAATTAATTCTTCATCCAATGGCAGAAGATGCTAAAGAAGCAACAGGCTCAATGGGTGATGACACGCCTTTAGCAGTTTTATCTGACAAATATAGACCACTATATCATTACTTTAGACAAAACTTTAGTCAGGTTACA
>CACGFJ010000050.1 GCA_902572225.1 uncultured Pelagibacteraceae bacterium
ATCAATTGGTATTTCACCCATAAATTCTTTTTTAAATTCTTCAGAAGTTTTTTTGACTCCACCCTCACCGAAAATTGCATACTTTTTTCCATCATCGCCCATAAAGTAACTCATATTATCAACTAAACCTAAAATTTTTACTTTTAATTTGTCAAACATTTTAATCCCACGTTTGACATCTTGTAATGCAATTTCTTGTGGTGTAGAAATAATTATCACTCCATCCATATTAATTTCTTGTGCAAATGTTAGCTGAGTGTCCCCTGTTCCCGGAGGCATATCAACAATAATAAAATCTAGATTTTCCCAAATAACCTTTTGAGTAAAAGTCTTTATTGCTGAAATAACCATTGGTCCTCTCCAAATCATTGGTGTTTGTTCATCTGTTAAAAAACCAATAGACATACATTGAATACCATATTTCATTATAGGTTTAAGCTTTTGACCATCACTCTCGGGCTTTTCATTTATTGAAAATAACTTTGGTAAAGATGGTCCATAAATATCTGCGTCTAATATTCCAACTTTTAAATCTAATTTTTTTAATGCTAAAGCTAGATTCGTAGCAAAGGTTGATTTTCCAACTCCACCTTTTGCGCTAGAAATAGCAATTGTATATTTTGTTCCAATAATTGGGTTTCTACTGAAGGTTTTTGGCTTAGTTTTTGCTTTCATTGTGTCACTTAAGCCTACCTTTTTATCGTCCATAGTTTACCATTACCTTGTTTTTAGCAATAAAGACACTATATAGAGTGTCGTATTATGAATGATTTTAAAAATCAGAGCCCGTGGGGATCTCCTCCTGGAGGAAATGGAGGCAATAATGGAGGATTTAGAAAAGGTCCTACTCCCCCAAATATTGATGAAGTTATAAGTAAACTTCAATCAATAATAAATAGATTTTTGGGTGGCGGCAAAGGTGGTGCCAAGCCAATAATAATTGGTCTTATTATTCTTTTAATTGTTTGGACTTTGAGTGGTCTTTATAGAGTTTTACCTGACGAACAAGGAGTTGTATTAAGATTTGGAAAATTTGTAAAAACTACACAACCTGGATTAAATTATCATCTTCCTTTTCCAATTGAAAACGTATTAACCCCTAAAGTTACAAAAGTTAATCGAATGGACATTGGATTCAGGTCTGAAAGAGATAGTGGATTTTCTTCAGGTGGAGTCGCAGATGTTCCAGAAGAAAGTTTAATGTTAACAGGTGATGAAAACATAGTTAATATAGATTTTTCTGTATTTTGGGTAATCAAAGATGCAGGTAATTTTTTATTTAAAATTCAAGATCCTGAAGGAACAGTTAAGGCAGCAGCAGAAACAGCTATGAGGGAGGTTATTGCACGATCTGATATTCAACCAATTCTAACTGAAGGTAGATCTCTTATAGAAGCTGACACTCAAGAGATAATTCAAAAAATTTTAGATGAATACACAAGTGGAATTCAAATTACACAAGTTCAAACTCAAAAAGCCGATCCACCAGACCAAGTTATTGATGCATTCAGAGATGTTCAAGCTGCAAGAGCAGATATGGAAAGATCCAAAAATGAAGCAGAAGCATATGCCAATGATGTAATACCAAGAGCAAGAGGAGAGGCTGCAAAAATTCTTCAAGCTGCAGAAGCTTATAAAAAAGAAGTTGTTGCAAAAGCAGAAGGAGAAGCAAGTAGATTTTTATCAATCTACAATGAATACGCTAAAGCAAAAAAAGTAACTCAAGAAAGAATGTACCTTGAAACAATGGAAGAAGTATTGGCAGATATTAACAAAATTATAATCGATAAAAATTCAGGTGAAGGTGTAGTACCATATTTACCTTTGCAAGAGCTAAAAACAGGGACTAATTAAAATGAAAGCTGGAAAATTTTTACTCCCAATAATTATTCTTATTGCAGCTACAATATACTTTTCAGTTTTTATTGTGAAAGAAGTTAATCAAGCGATAGTACTTCAATTTGGTGATCCTAAAAGAATTATATCAAAACCTGGAATTAATTTTAAAATTCCATTCATTCAAAACGTTGTATTTTTAGATAAAAGAATTTTAAACCTTGATACACCACCAGAAGAAGTAATTGCATCTGATCAAAAAAGACTTATTGTCGATGCCTTTGCAAGATTTCAAATAATTGATCCTCTTAAGTTTTATATATCTGTTGGAAATGAAAGAGTTGCAAGATCAAGATTAGCAACGATTATAAATTCTAGAATTAGAAACGTCCTCGGACAGCAAGAGCTGCAAACTCTTCTATCAGAAGATAGAACAAAACAAATGTCTCTAATTCAAGAAGGTGTGAATAATGAAGCAGAAAATTTTGGTATTAGTATTGTTGATGTAAGAATTAAAAGAGCAGATCTTCCTCAAGCAAACAGTGATGCAATTTTTAGAAGAATGCAAACCGAAAGAGAAAGAGAAGCAAAAGAATTTAGAGCAAAAGGTGCAGAGATGGCAGTAACAATTACCTCAACTGCTGATAAAGAAGTAACCGTTATACTTGCAGATGCACAAAAAAAATCTGAAATTATGAAAGGGGAAGGTGATGGTTTGAAAAACAAGATTTTTGCTGACGCCTTCGGACAAGACCCTGAATTTTTTGCATTTTACAGAGCTATGCAGGCATACCAAAAAGCTTTAATTGGCGGTGAAACTTCAATGATACT
>CACGFJ010000051.1 GCA_902572225.1 uncultured Pelagibacteraceae bacterium
CTGCAGTAGACGCTTATGTAAATTCGTCTACAGACAGTGCTACTGGACAAAACAACGATTATTTAGTGAACGCTTCAGACGTTGTTGCGACTATCTTCCAAAGAGGTGCAATAGGAACTGTAAAGAGAAAAGACTTAACTCTTGAAAGTACTTATGACCCAAGAAGAATGGGAACATTAATGACTGCAAGAATGATGGTTGGACATAACATTCTAAGACCAGAATGTGCAGTTTCAATCAATAAATCATAATAATAAATAACTACTGGCGTGGGAGACTACGCCAGTGGTCTTATAGGAGATAATTATGCCGTGTTGGTTTTGTAAATTTAGAAGATGGATAGGTAAAAAGATTGACCAGTGGTTTGATAGTTTTTTACCGTAATGACAACAACAACTCGTGGCACTGAACTTGAAAGTGTCAATGTAATTCTTAGTACAATTGGGGAAAGTCCATTAAACAGTTTAAGTGGGTCTTTACCAGTAGACGGAACAGTCGCTAAAAATGTTTTATCAGAAATTTCAAGAGAAGTTCAATCTGCAGGTTGGCACTTCAACACTCATTATAAAAGTACTTTAACAAGAGATACTAATAACAAAATTCCAGTTGCAACTAATGTAGTTAGAGTAGACTTAGACCCAAATCTAATTTCTAGACGTGACTATGATTTAGTTCAACGTGATGGCTTTCTTTATAATCTTGCAAAGAATACAGATATATTCGATAGAGATTTTGAAGATGTAGTTCAAGTTTATTTATTACCTTTTAATGAAATACCTGAACAAGCTAAAAGATATATTACAATAAGAAGTGCTAGAGTTTTTCACGATAGAACTTTAGGCGCAAATACTTTACACAAATTTTCACAAGAAGATGAAAGACAAGCGTTATCTATTTTGAGAAGCGCAGAAGCAAATACTGGTGACTACTCAATATTTGATACACCAGAACAAACTTACACAATTTCAAGAAGTAATAGGATTTACTAATGCCTTTAGTTTCTAGAACCATACCAAACTTGGTTCAAGGAGTAAGTCAGCAACCAGAAGTATTAAGATTAAGTTCACAAGCTACAACTCAACTTAATGGTTTTTCTAGTGTTGTTGAAGGTCTCAAAAAAAGACCACCAACTAATTATATCGCAAAACTATCATCATCAACTTTTGGTAATGCTTTCTTGCATACCATCAATAGAGATGTAGCTGAAAGATATATTGTTGTAATAAAAAATGGTTCTATAGAAGCATACGAAACAGATGGAACTCAAAAGACTGTAGTAAATCAAACAGGCGCAACTGCATATTTAACTTCGTCAGACCCAAAGAATGATTTTGTTTGTGTGACTGTTGCTGATTTTACTTTTGTATTAAATAAAAATATTCAATGCGAAATGGACACAACAACAAGTCCTGCAAAAATAGAACAAGCAGTTTATTCGGTATTACAAGGCGTAGATAGCACACCATACTCAATTACAATTGATGGAACTACGACTACGTTTACTTCATCTAATACAGATACCAAAGCAATTCGAGACGGATTAAAGAGTGCAATCGGAAGTCCTTCAGGAATTACTTTAGCAAACATTGGAGACAGTAGTTTTTCAATAACTAAATCCTCAGGAACTTTAGACATATCAGCTTCTGATGGTTTTGGTGATGACGCTTCACAAGTGGTAAAAGATAAAGTTCAAAACTTTTCTGATTTACCTCAACCTGCAATAAATGGAATGGTTGTTGAAGTGACTGGAGACGCAAGTAATAACTTTGATAATTACTATGTAAAATATGACGGTGATTTATGGGAAGAAACTGTTGCACCTTCAACTGCTACAACAATTAAAAATACAAAGTTTCCTCATTTATTAATTAGGACTGCAGATGGTAATTTTAGATTTACTCAAATAGACGGAAGTTCCTATACTATTTCAGCGACTTCTTATGATGTTCCTTCTTTAGGAACAAGAGTTTGTGGTGATTTAAGTTCTGCACCTGACCCAAGTTTTATAGGTAAAAAATTAAATGACATTTTCTTTCATAGAAACAGACTAGGTTTGTTAGCTGATGAAAATGTTATTATGAGTAGAAGTGGAGAGTTCTTTGAGTTCTTTCCTGAAACAGTGACTTCTACTTTAGATACTGACCCAATTGATGTTGCAAGTACTCACACTAAAGTAAGTATATTAAGACACGCAGTATCTTTTGATGAAGAATTATTAATATTTAGTGACCAGTCTCAATTTATGGTGACTGGTGGCGCAACATTAACTGCAGGAAATATATCAATCAATGTCACGACTGAGTTCGAAGCAGACAGAAAAGTTAAACCAGTTGGCTCAGGTTCTAATGTCTTCTTCACGTTTAATAAAGGAAACTTTACAGGCGTTAGAGAGTTTTTCGTTGCGTCTGATACAGATACGAAAAAAGCTGACGATATTACGGCTAATGTTCCTAAGTTTATTCCTGCTAATGTTTTTAAACTTGCTACTTCTACAACTGAAAATATCTTAATAGCTTTATCAGGTGATGAAG
>CACGFJ010000052.1 GCA_902572225.1 uncultured Pelagibacteraceae bacterium
AAACATAAATTTATTAGGATCTGGACCAATTTTTAGAGAATGTATTGAAGCGTCCAAAATACTAAAAGATGAATATGGAATTGGTTCAAAATTATACAGTATAACAAGTTATTCAGAGTTAGAAAAAAATGCTAAATCAGTTTTAAGACAAAACACATTGTCTCCTGCGAATAAAAAACAAAATTATTTGCAGCAGCTAATTTCTAATGACGACCCTATAATTGCTACTTCAGATTATGTAAGAGCATATTCACAATTAATTTCTAGTCACATAAATAATAGATTTGTAGCAATGGGGACAGACGGTTTTGGAAGAAGTGATACGCGAAAAAATTTAAGAGATTTTTTTGAGGTTGATAGCAAACATATAGTCGTGAGTTCTTTGTATACACTTTATGAAGATAAGAAAGTCCCATTACAAATACTAGAAAAAGCGATTAGTAAATATAATCTCAACAATAATAAGAATAATCCTTGGGAAATATAGTCCCTACCAATTTTTATGGAATTACCTGTCGTCAATCATAAAGATTATGAAGCTCAATTAAATGATGACAATAAATTTCCTATAAAAAAATTTGCAGAATTAGCTAAAGCGTTAATTAAAAATAAGATAGTTAAAAATTTCTATATCCCAGAGCCTTGTTCAGTAGAAACTTTAAAAAAGGCACATACAGAAGACTATATAAATAAAATAAAAAATAAAACTTTAGATAAAAACGAGATTAGAAAAATAGGCTTTCCTTTAGTTGACAGCGTAGTTAGAAGGTCTTTTGTTGCAACTGGAGGCACAGTGCTTGCTACAAAACTTGCTTTAAACTATGGCATAGCGTGTAATACCGCAGGAGGCAGTCATCATGCAACATCTAATGAAGGTGCTGGATTTTGTGTTTTTAATGATGTTGCGGTAGCAGCCAAATATTTAACCTCAAGAGGATTGGCAAATAAAATTTTAATTATTGATTTAGATGTTCACCAGGGTAACGGCAATTCTGAAATATTTAAAAATGATAATCAAGTCTTTACATTCAGCATGCATTCGAAAGTAAATTATCCAGCAAAAAAATCAGTAAGTGATCTTGATATTGAATTGGAGGAAAATATAGAAGATAGAGAATATATTGACATTTTAAAAAATAACCTAAAATATTTGAATAAAGAGGAGTTTGATTTTGTTTTCTATATCGCTGGAGTTGATATTCACTATAATGACAGGTTGGGTAAACTAAAAATTTCTGATAATGGTATATTTGAAAGAGATGAATTAGTTATTAATAATTTCTTCTCAAATAAAATCCCCATTTGCGGAGTATTAGGAGGTGGATATAATCAAGATTTTAACAAACTAGTAGAATTACATTCTAGTTTACATAAAACATGCGCTAAATTTTTATAATGAAAAAAAATTCAAATTTAACTTCAGAACAAGAAAATATTTTATTCAATGAAGCAACTGAACCTCCAGGTTCAAGCGAATTAAACAACGAAAAAAGAGAGGGTTCATATCACTGCGCTAACTGTGATATTGAATTATTTAAATCATCAACAAAATACGAAAGTGGATCTGGGTGGCCCTCTTTTTACAAATCTCTTCCAGATGTATTTGAAACTAAAACAGACCACCATATTGGTTATGCTAGGACAGAGTATCATTGCAAAAATTGTGGCGGACATCATGGACATATATTTGATGATGGCCCAGAACCTACTGGAAAAAGATTTTGTAACAATGGAATTTGTTTAGTATTTAAGCCTCAAAAATAAATTAAAAAAATCTTTATATAAATTTAGATCGTATGTAATATAATAAAAAAATGAGATACTTAATATTTTTAGCTCTAAGTTATACAATTCTAACTACCAATGCTTTCTCAAACCCAGTATCCGAGTATATTTCAAACCTAATTCCGGGAGAAGGAGATACAGAAGTAAGTATTGATTTAAGAGAAAATCATTCTCCAGATTACAGTATCTTGTTAGTTAGAGAAATAGATAGAAATGAAAATGGTAATTATTTTACCCAATTGTCTTTATTCAATACTGAGAAAAATAATGATGAAAGAATTACCGCAAATTTTGGTTTAGGAAAAAGATTTCTTAGTGATGACAAATTTACACTTACGGGATTAAATGCATTTTTTGATTATGATAATGAAGGAAATGCTAGATCAAGCTTTGGTTTGGAAATGAGAAATGCTGTATTAGAGTTTGCATTTAATAATTATCTTGGTTTGGATGACGCTGATGGAGAGAAAGTTTTAGACGGATATGATTTAAGATTAGCATCGCAAATACCTTATTTACACTG
>CACGFJ010000053.1 GCA_902572225.1 uncultured Pelagibacteraceae bacterium
CAAATAAGATTTAATTCTACGACTGGATTAGCTGAATATTATACAGGCACTGAATTTAAATCTATTGACAGTCCACCAGTAATTTCAAGTATTTCACCAACAACTCAGGCAGACGCTAATGCAAACATTGTAATAACTGGTTCTGGTTTTAGTTCTGGTGCAACTGTAAAATTTATTGGTAATGATGGAACTGAATATGCCAGTCCGAGTGTGACCGTAAATTCAAGCACTCAAATAACTGCTACGACACCTGCTTCACCATTAACTGCTTCAAATGAACCTTATGATGTAAAAGTCACAAATGTTTCTGGGTTATCTAATACTCTTGCAGATAGCTTAGACGCAGGGGGAGTGCCTACTTGGAATACTGCAAGTGGTCAAATTGGTGGCTCACTTACTGAGGGCGATACAGTTAATATTACTAATGTCACTGCTTCAGACCCAGACGGAACTGCTGTGACTTATTCTGAAACGACTTCAAATGTTTTAGGTGCAAACGGATTATCTTTAAATCCAAGCACTGGTGCTATCACAGGTACGCTACCGTCAGTTTCTAATGACACAACAATCTCATTTACACTTAGAGCAAGTGCAGGTGGTGACAATACGGATAGAGCATTTAATATTGTTAATCAAAACTTTACTGTCACTGACATTAACTCAATACCAGAAAGTATTTGGAACAGTATCCCAACAGGACAATTTGCAAATGCAGGTACATACACAGATTACTATGGTGGTAGGTTTGATGTTAATACTGGTAATGTAATGCAGTTTAGAAGTGAATTTACTAATGAACACGTAATGTACCAAAGAGCAAATGCAAGAAGCAACGCTAATGAAGAATGTTATATTCAAATGTATGACATAAGTAATGATTTTGGAGACGCTTCTAATGGAAATCAAGTATGTCAATTTGGTATAGTTGAAGATGACCCAACTGCAACTGGTTATAATAATAACACTGCGTTTGGATATGTCTCAACAAGTTTTACTAAAATGAGATATACAGTTTGGGGACAATCTGATGTTGCGTCTGTTCACGGATTTTACACTGGTGGTGCAGGTGCAGGTTCAAGTGCTTCTATTGGTGGAAACTCATCGAACAGGGAAGTTTCAGCTAATTACAGATTAAATGAATATCAATTAAACTTTACACCTACTAATGCTTCAACAAGAACTGCAATTACTTTTGTAATAAAACCAGACAATCACAGTTCAAACGCAAGAAAAGTTTATATGTATTATGGAAATACAAAAGTTCATACTTTTGCAAATGCAATAGGTGCAAATTCAACTGTTCACTTCTATTGTGGTATTGGTCAAACAACATCTTCTAATGGAGATTTTTGGACAAATAACCCACCAAGAATAAGATTTGGTGATAACAATGGCAGTGCCGATTATGATGTAGGTGGTTAATGACTAGAAAAAAGATTACTGCCAAACAGTTTGTTGAACAAGCTACAGGCGTAAGACTTTCTGCACACGAAAAATTATGTGCTGAAAGAATGAAAACTTTGAATGATAGTATTAATGAATTAAAGAGAGAAGTTAAATCTCTAAGACAAGACGTTTCCAAAGGTAAAGGTGCAGTAGCAGTTCTAGTATTTATAGGAACTCTCGTAGCTTCTATTGTTGGTTTCTTAAATTTTAAATAAGTGAAATATCTACTAATACTCTATATGTGCAGTATGAGTACTGGACAGTGTCCATCTAGTTCTATTTCAGGTTGGCAGTTTAACTCACATTATGATTGTGTAAATGCAGGTTATGGTGTTGCACAAAAAACTTTTCAAAATTTATCTGAATTAGAAGAATGGGATACTAACTACATAAATGAAAACAAGTTAGTTGTTAAGTTTGAATGTAGAGAAGTAGGTAAACAAATATGAAAATTTCAGACAATACTTCAATAGCAATGCCTATGAGAAATCTCATAAGTATAGTTGTTGCAGTTGCAGTAGGAGTTTGGGCGTACTTTGGAATAGTAGAAAGAATAAATACTTTAGAAACTTCAAAACAATTGATGGAAGCTGACTTATTAAAGAAAGCTGAACAGACACCCAAAAATTTAGAAATGCTTATGTTGATTGAAATGAACGCAAAAATTTTAGAAAAACATCAAGTTCAATTAGACGATAATATTCATACGCAAGTTATGCTTAATGAAGCAAACAAGAAAATAGAAAAATTACAAGAAGACGTAGAAAAATTAATTAGAAATGGGAGTGGACACTAATGGTAGAAATTATGGCTTTATTAATGTTTGTAGG
>CACGFJ010000054.1 GCA_902572225.1 uncultured Pelagibacteraceae bacterium
GAAGCAGATCCAATTATAAATTATTTACAGAAAAATAAATTAAATTTAAAATATATATTAAATACACACCATCATCATGACCATGTTGGCGGGAATGAAGAATTAAAAAAAAAATTTAATGCAGAGGTAATAGGTTATATTGGAGATAAAAATAGAATACCTCAAATTGATATTTGCTTAAGTGATGGTGAAATTTGGAAGAAGGATATTTTTGAAGCAAAAATATATCATGTCCCTGGCCATACAATAGGCCATATCTGTTTTCATTTTTTTAAAAATAAGTTAATTTTTACAGGAGATACTTTATTCTCTATGGGATGTGGAAGAATCTTTGAAGGGAGTTATGAGCAAATGTACAACTCACTACAAGTTTTAAAAAGTTTAGATAAAGATACAAAAATTTATTGTGGACATGAATATACTTTAAAGAATTCTGAATTTTGTTTAGCACAAGATTCCAATAACAATGAATTACTAAACAAAATTAAAGAAATTAAAGAAAAAATTAAACTAGGTAAAACTAGTATGCCATCAACGATTGGTGAGGAACTTAATTGTAACATTTTTCTTAAGTCAAACGATCTAGAAAATTTCAAAAAATTGAGGGATTTAAAGGATAATTTCTAAGTTATTAACCTTGACTATGATGCAACCCAGACTATATTGCTGACTATAAAAATTAGGTCTAACTATGTCATTCGCGGTAATTCAAACAGGTGGTAAACAGTATAAAGTGAAAGCTGGAGAAATTCTCAAAGTTGAAAAGCTCGAAGATTCAAAAGAAAATTCAAAAATAGAGTTTAACGAAATACTAGCTTACGGAGATGATAAAAATTTAGAGTTAGGAGAGCCGACAATTAGTGGAGCTAAAGTTGAAGCTGAATTAATAAAAAATGGAAAAAATAGAACAGTTCTTATTTTTAAAAAAAGGAGAAGGCAAAATTCGAGAAGAAAAAATGGTCATAGACAAAAATTTACAATGGTAAGAATAAGTAAAATCTATTCAAAAGATGGTAAAGTTATTTCTGAAGCAGAAAAAAGAAAAGAAATACCATCAAAAAAAACAGTTGAAACTAAGGAAGCAGCTAAATAAAAAGTAATTTATGGCAACGAAAAAAGCAGGTGGATCGTCAAGAAACGGAAGAGATAGTGCAGGTCGTAGACTTGGTGTGAAAAAATATGGTGGCGAGATGGTTGTGCCCGGCAACATTATTGTAAGACAAAGGGGAACTAAAATATTTCCTGGAGAAAATGTTGGCATGGGTAAAGACCATTCGATATTTTCAGTTGTTAAAGGTAAAGTAGAGTTTAAAAAATCAAAATCTGATAGAACTTACGTTTCTGTAAAGCCCAATTAATAGATACAACACTCACATAGTTGTTATATGAAATTTCTAGATCAAGTTAAGATATATGTAAAAGCTGGCAACGGAGGGTCGGGATCTCCAAGTTTTCGTAGGGAAAAATTTGTAGAGTTTGGTGGCCCTGATGGCGGCGATGGAGGGAAAGGAGGATCTGTAATTCTTATTAGTGAAAGAAATCTTAATACTTTGATTGATTACAGGTATCAACAACACTTCAAAGCTGAAAGAGGAAAGGATGGCAGCGGAAAAAACAAAACTGGGAAAGGTGGTGAAGATTTATATTTAAAAGTACCTTTAGGAACACAAGTATTTGAAGAAGATAATAAAACACTTATTTATGATTTTAAAAGTCAGAAAGAGGAATTTTTAGTAGCAAGCGGAGGTAAAGGAGGATTTGGAAATACAAGATTTAAGTCCTCAACCAATAGAGCCCCAAAGAAATTTACAAAAGGGGGTCAAGGAGAGGAATTTTGGATTTGGCTTCAACTAAAAACAATTGCTGATATCGGTATCATAGGATTGCCCAATGCTGGGAAATCCAGCTTGCTTGCATCAATGACGAGTGCAAATCCAAAAATTGCAAACTATAAATTTACTACAATTAATCCAAATCTTGGTGTTGCTAGTTATGATGACAAAGAAGTTACTTTAGCAGATATACCAGGCTTAATTGAGGGTGCTCATACCGGAACTGGTCTTGGAATAAAGTTTTTAAAACATATAGAAAGGTGCAAAACTTTGCTGCATTTAATAGATATAACTGAAGATGATTTATTTATTTCTTACAATCAAGTCAGAAAAGAATTATCAAAATACAGTAAAGATTTAGTTAAAAAAAAAGAAATAGTAGTTTTAAATAAAACTGACTTAATTGATGAAGAGGAAAAAAAAGAGAAGATAAAAAAA
>CACGFJ010000055.1 GCA_902572225.1 uncultured Pelagibacteraceae bacterium
TACTTTTTTAATATTTTCAGATTATTGTAAACCTTCAATAAGATTGTCTGCTATAATGAAACAGAAGGTAATTTATATAATGACTCATGACTCAATAGGACTAGGAGAGGATGGACCTACACATCAACCTGTAGAGCAACTTACTGCTTTAAGGTCTATTCCAAACCTAAATGTTCTAAGGCCAGCAGATCAGACCGAAACAATTGAATGTTGGGATATTGCTTTAAACAGCAACAAAACACCTAGCATATTAGCTTTAACCAGACAAAACTTAAAACCCATAAGAAATAGTTTCAGCAAAAAAAATCTATGCACCATGGGAGCTTACGAGGTTTTGAGGACTGGAAAAAATATAAATTTAACTATTTTAGCTTCAGGATCAGAGGTAAATCTTGCAATAGAGACCAGTCATAAATTGGCCAAACAAAAAATCTATTCAAAAGTAATATCAATGCCTTGCCAAGAAATTTTTGACAAACAAAACAAAAGCTATAAAAATAAAATCTTAAAAGAAAGCAAATACACTTTTGTAATAGAGGCAGGTTCGAAAATGTCTTGGGAAAAATATATTCAAAAAGGTATATCTTTTTCAATAGAGGACTTTGGTAAAAGCGCTCCTTATAAAAAAGTCTATGATCATTTTGGTTTAAGTAGTGAAAAAATTAGTAAAAAAATTAAATTTTATATAAATAGATGACAATAAAAGTTGGTATTAACGGTATGGGAAGAATTGGCAGAATGATTGTGAGATCAATTTATGAAAACCACAAAGATAAAATAATTATCAAACACATTAATAATAGATCGAGCTCAGAAATATGCGCAAATTTATTAAAATATGATTCAATTCACGGTAATTTTAGCTCTCTAGTAAAATCTGGAGAAACTTACATAAAAATAGATAAACAAAAAATATCTTACACCCGGCACTCAATGATTAATGATATAAAGTGGAAAAAATATGGAGTTGATTATGTTTTCGAGTGCACTGGTAAGTTCAATTCTAAAGATCAATTACTGCCACACATACAAAATGGGGTAAAAAAAGTTATTGTATCGGCACCATGTAAAATGGCAGACAAAACTATAGTTTTTGGTGTAAATCATAAGAAGATCAATCAGAATGATAGAATTATTTCAGCAGCTTCTTGCACAACAAATTGTCTAGCTCCCGTTGCAGAGGTAATTAATAAAAATTTTATAATTCTTAATGGTTTTATGACAACCATACATGCTTTTACAAGTGATCAAAGAATATTAGATAATTCTCACAAAGATCCAAGAAGGGCGAGATCCGCAAGTCAGTCAATTGTGCCCACATCTACTGGTGCATCAAAAGCTATTGGTGAAATTATACCCTCATTGAAAGGTAAGCTAGAAGGGATAGCAATGAGAGTGCCAACACCAAATGTTTCATTAATAGAATTTATATTTAATGTAAAAAAAAATATTACTGTTAAAAAATTAAATGACTCTTTAGTTTCAGCATCTAAAACGAAACTTAAAAATGTTCTAAATATTACAGAAGAGAAACTAGTCTCAGTTGATTTTAATCACAATAGTGCATCCGCAATCATAGACTCCTCACTTACTAATGTAGTAGGAAATAAAATGGGAAAAATTTCAGCTTGGTACGATAATGAGTGGGGTTTCTCGAACAGAATGTGTGATATTGCTAAGTATGTAAGCAAGATCAAACAATGAAATCAATTGAAAATATTGAAAACATTGAAAATAGAAGTGTAATTCTTAGACTTGATTTAAATGTTCCTATAAAAAATGGAAAAATAATAGACACTAATCGGATTGATAAGGTTATGCCTACACTAGAATTTTTATTAAAAAAAAAAGCAAAGATTATAATAATATCTCATGTTGGAAGACCAAAAGGTAAAATAGTTAAGGAACTTTCTCTAGAATTGGTATCGTTGTACATTAAAACTAGAATTAAAAAAGAAGTATCATTAATTAAAAAAAATATTTTTAATTTAAATAAAGAAGATATTTTTAAGAATTCAAATGATGAGTTAGTACTACTTGAAAATATTAGATTTTATCCTGAAGAAGAAGCAAACGATGATAGATTCTCAAAAAAATTAGCTAGCTTAGGTGAGATATATGTTAATGATGCATTTTCGTGTTCACACAGAGATCATGCCTCTGTATCAAAAATAACAAAA